>DASUGG010000346.1:0-2231 GCA_036274135.1 Geminicoccaceae bacterium | reverse complement strand
ATCACCGACCCGCCGCGCCGCTTCGGCCTGATCGACCAGGGCGCCCAGCGGCGGCGCGCCGAGGAGCTGCTGGCGCGGATCGGCTGCGAAGACGTTCACCCGCGCGCGCTGGTGCGCAACCTCTCGCTGTCGCGCCGCCAGATGGTCGAGATCGCCAAGGCGCTCGGCCGCGATCCCAAGATCCTGATCCTCGACGAGGCGACCTCGGCGCTGACCGCGGCCGACGTCGAGAAGGTCTACCGGATCCTCGAGCGGCTGCGCGGCGACGGCCTCGCGATCCTCTACATCTCGCACCGGATGCACGAGATCGAGGCGCTCGCCGACGTCTGCTCGGTGTTCCGCAACGGCCGGCACATCGAGACGTTCGCCAAGGGCGCCAAGACCGACGACCAGATCGTCGAGCTGATGATCGGCCGCGAGTACACCCAGGTGTTCCCCGCCAAGCCGGTGCACGCCGCGCCGCCGCCCAAGGTCCTCGAGGTCGAGCATCTGAGCTGGGGCGAGCAGCTGCACGACATCTCGCTGAGCGTCGGCCGCGGCGAGATCGTCGGCCTGGGCGGCCTCGACGGCCAGGGCCAGCGCGAGCTGCTGCTGGCGCTGTTCGGCGTGCTGCGCGGCGTCGGCGGCAGCGTGCGGATCGACGGCCGGCCGGTGCGCATCACCAGCCCGCGCAAGGCCAAGTCCGCCGGCTGCGGCATGGCGCTGATCCCCGAGGACCGCAAGAGCGAGGGGCTGATGCTGCCGATGTCGGTGCGCGACAACATCGCGCTGGCCTCGATCGGTCAGCTGACGAAGGGCATCATGGTCGACCGCGGCCGCGAGCGGGCGCGCATCGACGCGATGATCCGCAAGCTGTCGATCCGCGCCGGCGACATCGACGATCCGGTCGCGACGCTGTCCGGCGGCAACCAGCAGAAGGTCGTGATCGCCAAGTGGCTGATGACCGAGGCGCGCATCGTGCTGCTGAACGACCCGACGCGCGGCATCGACGTCGGCACCAAGCAGGAGATGTACCGGCTGCTGCGCGAGCTCGCCGACGCCGGCACCGCGATCCTGTTCTACACGACCGACTACGACGAGCTGATCGGCTGCTGCGACCGGGTCGAGATCCTGTACGCCGGCCGGATCGTGCGGCAGCTCGCCGGCGAGGCGCTGACCGAGCGCAACATCGTCGCGAGCTCGCTCAACCTGCCGCTCGAGGCGGCGGCCGTCGCGGCCGTGGCGCAGCCATGAAGGACCTGCGGCTCTGGCTGGCGCAGAACTACGGCGCGCTGCTGGCGCTCGCGCTGTTCGTCGTGATGTTCGCGATCTACATCGCCAATCACAGCGCCGGGCTGACCGTGCCGGTGGTGACCACCGCCGCCAACAAGGGCGTGCTGCTGGCGCTGGTCGCGATGGCGCAGACCTTGCCGATCCTCACCGGCGGCCTCGATTTGTCGGTCGGCATGGTGTTCATCATGTGCAACACCCTCGCCTCGACGATCGTCGTCGGCTCGCCGTTCGAGACCGCGATCGGCGTCGTCGCGGTGCTCGCGGTCGGCGTGCTGGCCGGCGCGATCAACGGCTGCATCGTGGTCTACGGCCGCCTGCAGCCGATCATCACCACCTTGGCCACGGGCGCGGTCTACTACGGCATCGCGCTGTGGCTGCGGCCGATCCCGGGCGGCGACGTCCAGGAGGACCTGGCCGATTTCATGACCTACACCGTGTTCGAGGTGGTGCCGACCTCGCTCGTGCTGCTCGTCGTGGTGGTGCTGCTGGTGTGGCTGCCGTTTCGCAACTCGGTGCTGGGGCGCGGCTGCTACGCCGCCGGCTCGTCGGAATCGGCCGCCTACATGTCGGGCGTGCAGATCGGCCGCTCCAAGCTCGCCGCCTACACGATCGCGGGCTTTCTCGCCGCGCTCTCCGGCCTGATGCTGACCTTCGTGACCTATTCCGGCGAGGCCAGCGCGCCGATCGGCAACACCTACACGCTGAACTCGATCGCCGCGGTGGTGATCGGCGGCACCTCGCTCTATGGCGGCGCCGGCGGTGCGATCGGCTCGATCTTCGGCGCCTTCGTGCTGCGCACCATCGACGATCTGCTGTTCGTGTTCGACCTGCCGCCGCTGTGGCAGCCCTTGTTCCAGGGCGTGGTGCTGCTCGCCGCGGTGTCGCTCGGCGCCGCCCACGTGTTCCGCATCCGCAACCGGCTGGAGCTGTTCCGATAACCATGCAGGACGTGCTGAAAT
>DASUGG010000345.1:0-8646 GCA_036274135.1 Geminicoccaceae bacterium | reverse complement strand
CGGTGGCGCGGCGGCCGGCTGCTGCCCGCTCTCACCGCAGGCCGAAAGCAGAACGCCCAGCGTCGCGAGCCAGATGCCCGGGCGGCGCCGTTCGTCCGAGCCAGTCCATCCGTACCGATCGCTCACGCGTCCATCTCCAGGGATGCCGCCCGCACCCCGAAGGTGATCGAGCGGGCGGGGATCATATCCACATCGGACGCTCTGCACACCCAGACTCTGATCGCGCGACCGCGCCGGGCGCTGCGGGCTAGAAAGCGATGCCGATCTCTCCGCCGAAGACCACGGCGTCGTCGATGTCGCTGCGGCCGTCCGGCCGGATCACGTACTGGAAGTCCGGCGTCATGTAGAGCCAGGGTGTCAGCTGGAAGCGGTGATTAGCCTCGATAACGGTCTCGGCATTCTGCCCCTCCAGCTCGTCGCTGAACCTGCCGTGGTAGACGGCGAGCGCGCTCAGGTCGTCGTCGCGGCCGGGCGGCAGGCCCCGATAGACGAGGCCGCCGGCGGCGGAGAACGGGATCGGGTTGATCTGCTGGTCTGGGGCGAGGGTCAGCGCGACCCAGGGCGTCACGCCCTGCCGGCTGCCGCCCTCGCGGTACAGCATCTGGTCGAGCAGCAGATAGAAGCCGTGATTGCCGTCTTGCCCGTCGCCGGCTTCGGCGACAGGATCGAAGTCGCTGCTGTCATAATAGCCGCCGAGCGTGACGCTGCCGGGAAGCCCGGCGGCGCTCGCGGTCTGATTCCAGGCGTAGCCCGCCTCGGCGATGGCGAGCACGCCGTCCTGCGGGTCGAGGGTGAAATCGACGCCGTGCCTGCCGTCCTTGAAGACGTCCGGGTCGGTATTGTAGGCGCCGGCGGCCAGGCGGATCTGCGCGCTCGGCCGCAGGATGGCGCGGACGCCCCACTGGGCGACCGGATCGGCGGTGAGGGAGGGCAGGTTGGCCGCCATGGCGAACGGGTTCTCATTGACGCCGGTGCTGACGTAGCTCGCGTAGAGGTCGCTCGTGGCGAAGTCGTTGCCGGCTGAGAGCCGGCCCAGCGCGACGGCGAGCCTGCCCTCGAACAGCGTCTGCTCGAGATACATCTGGGCGAGACCCACCGTGCGGCCGTTGAAGGCCTGCGCCACGCCGATGCGGTTGCCGATCTCGGTGGCGGAGAGATCGTCGCCTGAGGCCCAGTAGGCGGCGATGAAGAAGCTCGTGCCCTCGAGGCCGGCGATCTTGCCGAGATCGAAGTCGAGCGAGATTTCCATCGTGCCGGCATAGGCGAAACCCTGTGCCTCGCCGCCGAGATTGCGCAGAAGATCGGTCTGGTAGCCGCCTTCGACGGCGAGCCCGGCGGCCTCGGCGCGACGGCGCAGGCCGCCCCAGTCGCCGCTGGCGCCGTCCTGCGCGAGCCAGGAGCCGACGCCCGTCTCGCCGCGCGCCGCCGATCCGAGGAGCAGCGCGGCCAGCGAGGCGGCGAGAACCGGCGTGCCGCGCAACGCGCCGGCCCGGTCAGGGGTACGGCCAGCGGCTGCGCAGCTTCTCGCCGATCAGGCAGTCGACGCGCGGCTCGCGCCGGGTCTCGGCGACCGGCGTCGTGCGCGGCCTCGTGCCGGCGATCTCCAGCACCAGCTTTTGACGGATCGCCTCCGCGAGCTGGCGCGCATCGTCGACCGGCAGCACGAACGAGCCCGGGCCGCCGATCACGCAGTCGGCGTAATAGATGTCCAGGTCGGGAATGCTGTAGAAGGTATAGGCGGGCTCGCGCAGCATGATCGGCAGACCGTTGATGATCAGGCCCTGCGCGAGCGCCGCGTCGCGGATCGGCACGACCGGCGCGCCGGTGCTGTTCGGCCCGTCGCCGGAGACGTCGATCACCCGCCGGAAGCCCTCGTAGCCGTTGCCCTCGAACAGGCCGGCGGCGAACGCCAGGGCGCCCGAGATCGAGGTGCCGTGGATGGTGCGGATCGGCTGGGCGGCAAGCGTTGCGGCAAAGGCTCGGGCGCTTGCCGCGCCGTCCACCAGGGTCCAGGGCGTCCGCACGCTCTGGCTCGCACCCCACTCGACATAGGTGATCGCGATGCGGCCGTACATGCCGCTGCCGATCGCGCTCAACACGTCCGGGTGCTGCAGCGCCGCGACGTAGCCCTGGCGCTGCAGCTCGTGCTCGCCGTAATCCATCGACTGCGAGACGTCGACCGCGAGCACCAGCTCGACGTCCACCGGCGTCTGGGCGGGCGCGGTTGCCGGCAGCAACGCCGCGCCCAGACCCGCGAGGACAGCCGCAGCAAGCATCGCGATCACCTCCCTCTCCCGACGCTCCGACAGTGCGGTCGGGGGACGCCGGTGGCAAGCCGTTCGACACGATCGCAGCGGGCGCGGCGCATCCTTAAGTTGATCCGAAGTCAGGACTGATCGATATCTCGGTTGCCATGCGCAACGTCGATGACCGCCTCGAGCTGTCCGCGAGCGATCTCGCCAACCATCTCGGCTGCCGGCACCTGACGCAGCTCGATCTGCTGGCGGCGCAGGGTCGGCTGACGCCGCCCCCGATGGCGCGACCCGGCGCTGGAGGTGCTGCAGGAGCGCGGGCTGGCGCTGGAGCAGCTCTACCTCGATCGCCTGCGGGCGCAGGGCCTTGCGATCGTCGACGTCGGCGAAGGCGGGGCAAGGGTCGAGCGCACGGTCGGCGCGATGCGCGCCGGTGCCGCAGTCATCTACCAGGCCACGCTGCGCAGCGATCGCTGGCACGGACGGGCGGACTTCCTGCGCCGGGTCGAGCGGCCGAGCCGGCTCGGCGGCTGGTCCTACGAGGTGCTGGACGCCAAGCTCGCGCGCGAGACCCGCGCCGGCACGATCCTCCAGCTCTGCCTGTACTCGCACATGGTGGGCGAGATCCAGGGCAGGCTGCCCGAGCAGATGCATGTCGTGACGCCCGGCGAGCCCCTGCGGTGCGAGCCTTACCGGGTGGCCGATTTCCTGGCCTACCATCGGCTGGTGCAGCGGCGGCTGGTGGCGGCGGCCGGCGAGGGCGGATCATCGCGCAGCTATCCCGATCCCGTGCCGCAGTGCGACGTCTGCCGCTGGTGGCAGGCCTGCGACCGGCGGCGCCGGGACGATGATCACCTCTGTCTCGTCGCCGGAATCTCGAAGCTGCAAATCGGCGAGCTCGGCCGCTGGGGTGTCGGCACCCTGGCGGGGCTGGCGGCGCTGCCGCTGCCGCTCCAGCGCCGGCCGTCGCGCGGCGCGCCCGAGACCTATGAGCGGATCCGCGAGCAGGCGCGGCTGCAATACCAGGCGCGGCGCGCCGGGCGACCGCTCCACGAAGTCCTGCTGGTCGGCGAAGGGCAGGGGCTGTGCAGCCTGCCCGAGCCTTCGCAGGGCGATGTGTTCCTCGACTTCGAGGGCGACCCTTTCGTCCGCACCGGCGGCCTCGAATATCTGCTCGGCTGGAGCGCCGGGCTCCCCGAGCGGCCTGAATATCGGGGATCGTGGGCCTTCGATCCGGCCGCCGAGCGCGCGATGTTCGAGGCCTTCATCGATTTCGTGACGGAGCGCTGGCGTCAGTTTCCCGGCCTCCACATCTACCACTTCGCGCCGTATGAGCCGGCCGCGCTGAAGCGTCTGATGGGCCGCTACGCCACCCGCGAGAACGAGCTCGACCGGCTGCTTCGCGCCGAGCGGTTCGTCGATCTGCACGCGGTCGTCCGCCAGGCGGTCCGCGCCAGCGTCGAGCGCTATTCGCTGAAGGATCTGGAGGTCCTCTACCAGTTCGAGCGGGTGATCCCGCTCGGCGAGGCCGGGCTGCACCGGCGGGCCTTCGAACGCGCCCTGGAGCTCGGGGCGCCGCAGGCCGTCCCCGACGAGATCCGAAGCGCCGTCGAGGCGTATAACCGGGACGACTGCCTTTCCACCATGCGGCTTCGCGACTGGCTCGAGGCGTTGCGCCGGAGCCTTGTCGACGCGGGCCAGGCGATTCCGCGGCCGCAGCTGCAGCAGGGCGATCCGAGCGATGCGGTCGACGAGCGACAGCAGCGCGTGCAGGAGCTCTACGAGCGGCTCGCCGGCGACGTTCCGCCCGATCCGAACGGGCGCCACCCGGAGCAGCAGGCGCGCTGGCTGCTGGCGAACCTGCTCGACTGGCACCGGCGCGAGAAGAAGGCCTCGTGGTGGGAGTACTTCCGGCTCCTCGGCCTGGGCGAGGAGGAGCTGCTCGAGGAACGGGCCGCGCTCGCCGGCCTGGAGTTCGCGGACCGCGTCGCCACCCCCAAGAAGAGCGTCGTCGATCGCTACACGTTCCCGCCGCAGGAGTGCGAGATCCGCGAGGGCGATGGGTTGCGCGACCGCGACGGCAGGCGCTTCGCCAAGGTCGAGGCGATCGACGTCGCCACCCGCTGGATCGAGATCAGGAAGGGGCCCTCGGTCGCCGCGGAGCATCGCAGCGCGCTGTTCCGGCACGATGACATCGACGACAAGGTGAAGCGCGAGGCGCTGATGCGGCTCGGGCAGTGGGTCGCGGCGCACGGCATCGATGCGCCGGGCGCCTTTCGCGCCGGCCGCGATCTGCTGCTGCGCCGGCCGCCGCGGCCCGGAGCCGGGATCGCCGCGGGAGAGGATGCGCTCGGCGCCGCGCGCGGCTGGGTCGAGGCGCTCGACCACAGCGTACTGCCGATCCAGGGGCCGCCGGGCGCCGGCAAGACCTACACGGGCGCCCGCATGATCACGTCGCTCGTCCGGGCCGGCCGCAAGGTCGGCGTCACGGCGCTCAGCCACAAGGTGATCCGCAACCTCCTGGACGAGGTGGTCAAGGCGGCGGAAGCGGAGCATACGCCGCTGCGGTGCGTCCAGAAGGTGGGCGATCCGTCGGAAGAGCCGCACGACTCGATCGCCGAGATCAACGACAATGGGGCGATCCTCGATGAGCTTCAATCCGGCGCGGCCCAGGTCGCGGCCGGGACGGCCTGGCTGTGGGCGCGCGAGGAGTTCTTCGAGGCGGTCGACGTGCTGTTCGTGGATGAGGCGGGGCAGCTCACGCTCGCGGACGTGCTGGCCGTCTCGCAGGCGGCGAAGAGCCTCGTGCTGCTGGGCGATCCGCAGCAGCTCGGCCAGCCGCTGCAGGGCAGCCATCCGGAAGGCACCGACGTCTCGGCGCTCCAGCACATCCTCGCCGAGCACCAGACCATGCCTGCGGCGCGAGGGCTGTTCCTCGATCATACCTGGCGACTGCATCCGAGGATCTGCGATTTCACCTCGGAGCTGTTCTACGAGGGGCGGCTCGCGGCGCGGCCCAATCTCGACCGCCGGGTGCTCGACGGGCCGACGCCCTTCGCGGGGGCGGGGCTGTGGTTCGTGCCGGTGCCGCACGAGGGCAACCAGAGCTCGTCGCCCGAGGAGGTGGAGCGGGTGGCCGAGCTGGTCGCGGGCCTCACCGCAGGCGGCGTGCACTGGACGGACGAGCGGAACGACCGGCGTCCGCTGCAGCTCTCCGACATCCTGATCATCGCGCCCTACAATGCCCAGGTCGCGGCCCTGAAGGCCCGCCTGCCCGCGGCGCGCGTCGGCACCGTCGACAAGTTCCAGGGGCAGGAGGCGGCCGTGGTCGTCTGCTCGCTGACCACCTCGTCGCTCGAGGAAGCGCCGCGCGGGATGGAGTTCCTGTACAGCCCCAACCGGCTGAACGTCGCGGTCTCGCGCGCCAAGACCGCCTGCGTCCTGGTCGGCAGCCCGGCGCTGTTCGAGCCGGAATGCCGCAGCCCGGCGCAGATGCGCCTCGCCAACGCGTTCTGCCGTTACCTGGAGCTGGCGCAGACCCTCTGAGGGGATCAGGTCGAGGCGCGCGGCGCCGGCGCGGCGTCGAGGTCGCCGGTGATCAGGCCGACGATCTCCTCGTGGCTGGTCGCGCCGACCGTGCGCGTGCCGGTGACCCGGCCGTGTCGCAGCACGATGATGCGGTCCGCGACATGGAACGCGTGCAGCACGTTGTGGGTGATCACGATGATCGCGACGCCCTTGCGCTTGATCTGCTCGACCAGCTCGAGGCCGCGCCGGGTCTGCTGCACGCCGAGCGCCGCGAACGGCTCGTCGAGCAGCACGAGCCGCCCGCCCCAGTGGACGAAGCGGCAGAGCTCGATCGCCTGGCGCTGGCCGCCGGACAGATGCTCGACCGTCGTCCGCACGGACGGAACGCGGGTCCCGAGATCGGCGAGCGCGCGCTCGGTCTCGGCCTGCATCGCCGCCTCGCGCAGGAAGCGGATGCCCGCGACGCGGCGGTACAGCTCCCGGCCCATGAAGAAGTTCGCCACCACGTCGACGTTCGGGCACAGCGACAGGTCCTGGTAGACCGTCTCGATGCCGAGCGCCTTGGCGTCGGCGGGGCTCTCGAAGCGCACCGGCCGGCCGTCGAAATGCAGCCGGCCGCCGCTCGGCTCGAGCGAGCCGGAGAGGATCTTGATCAGGGTCGACTTGCCGGCGCCGTTGTCCCCGAGCAGCGCCACCACCTCGCCGGCGGACACCTCGAAGCTGACGTCGTCCAGCGCCACGACCGGCCCGAAATGCTTGGACACGCCCTCCAGGCGGAGCAGCGGCGTCTCCCGGCTGTCCGGTGCGTTGTCCATTCCCATCTCCCGCGGCCGGAGCAAATCACGCCGCCGCCGAGCTTGTCGAGTCGCATCTGGCGCCATCCGCGGCGGCGCTACGCATCGGCGCGCAGCCCTCGAGGCCCCGGCCTGGCTGTCGTCCAGGCGGCGATATGGCTTGCCGCGCGCGGGCAGCTGATCGTGCGTGCCTTCCTCGACGATCCGGCCGTCCTCGAACACCAGGATGCGACGTGCGGCACGGTCGACAGCCAAGGCGGGCTCCGGCAAGAGGCGCCGCCTGCGCAAAACTGTAGGTTGACCGCCGGGTCTTAACGATCGGTTAACCGCGGCCGGGCTAAGATTCTCCGAAGGAGCTTTGGGGGTCCGGGCCGGATGCAGGACATGCGGGCGCGGCAGCCGGCGGCGGATGCGCCGTGGCTGGCGAGCTATCCCTCGGGGATCGACTGGTCGGCGGATTTCCCGGCCATGCCGCTGTGGGATCTGTTCGACCAGGCGGTCGAGCGCTACGCCGACCGCCCTTGCCTGGATTTCCTCGGCCGGGTGTGGAGCTACCGGCAGATCGGCCGGCTGGTCGATCGCGCCGCGGTCGGCCTGCAGGCGCTCGGCGTCGGTCCCGGCACCAGGGTCGGCCTGTTCCTGCCCAACTGCCCCTATTTCGTGATCTGCTTCTTCGCCGTGCTCAAGGCCGGCGGCACCGTGGTCAGTTACAACCCGCTCTATGCCGAGCGCGAGATCGCGCATCAGATCGAGGATTCCGAAACCGACCTGATGGTCACCCTCGATCTCGCGCTGCTGCTGCCCAAGCTCGCGCCGATGCTGACGCGCACCCGTCTGAAGGCGATCGTCGTCGGCAGGATGGCGGACATGCTGCCGTATCCGAAGAAGCTCCTGTTCCCGCTGCTCAAGGTGCGCGAGCTCGCCGGCGTGCCGGACGACGGCCGCCACGTCTGGTTCGACGAGCTGATCGCCAATGGCGGCGGCGTGTCGGCGGTCCCCGACGCTTGGCGCGACGTGGCAGTGCTGCAGTACACCGGCGGCACGACCGGCGTGCCCAAAGGCGCGGCCCTGACGCATCGCAACCTGCAGGTCAACGCCCAGCAGATGGTCGCCTGGCATCCCGGCGTCGCCCCGGGCGCCGAGCGGGTCGTGGCGCTGCTGCCGCTGTTCCACGTGTTCGGCATGACCTGCGCGATGAACTTCGCGCTCTGCGTCGGCGCCGAGATCATCCTGCTGCCGCGCTTCGATCTGGTGCAGCTCCTGCGCACGATCGAGCGCCGGCGCGCGACCATCCTGCCGGGCGTGCCGACGCTCTTTCGCGCGATCAACCATTGCCGCGCCGTCGGGCGCTACGATCTCTCGTCGCTGCGCCTGGGCGTGTCCGGCGGCGCGCCGTTGCCGCTCCAGGTCAAGGAGCGTTTCGAGCAGCTGAGCGGCTGCCCGCTGGTCGAGGGCTACGGCCTGACCGAATGCCCGGTGGTCAGCTGCAACCCGATCGGCGGCGCCGGCAAGCCGGGCTCGATCGGCCTGCCGCTGCCCGGCACCAGGATCGAGGTGGTCTCGCTCGAGGACCGCAGGACGCCGCTCGGGCCGGGCGAGAGGGGCGAGATCTGCGTGCGCGGGCCGCAGGTCATGGCCGGCTATTGGAACCGGCCGGCCGAGACCGCGGCGGTGCTGGACGGCGGCCGCCTGCACACCGGCGACATCGGCTACATGGACGAGGAGGGCGCCTGCTTCGTCGTCGACCGGCTGAAGGAGCTGATCATCTGCAGCGGCTTCAACGTGTATCCGCGCGTGGTGGAGGAGGCGATCTCCGGCCATCCCGACGTGGCCGAGGTCGCCGTGTGCGGCGTGCCGGACGGCTATCGCGGCGAGACGGTGAAGGCGTTCGTGGTGCCGCGGGAGCGCGCCCGTCTCGACGAGACGGCGCTGCTGGCCTTCCTCAGGGATCGCCTGTCGCCGATCGAGATGCCCAAGCTGATCGAGTTCCGCGACCAGCTGCCGAAATCCGCAGTCGGCAAGATCCTCAAGCGCGAGCTGCTCGACGCGCGGCCCGCCGCGCCCGCGGCGCG
>DASUGG010000344.1:0-12142 GCA_036274135.1 Geminicoccaceae bacterium | reverse complement strand
TGCGGCGCGCGGCGGGCGTGATCGTCTGCAGGACCGTGAAGCCCTCGAGCTCGGGATGGCCGAGATAGAGCGGCCGGTTGCCGCCGGCGTCGCGGTGGGCGGAGCGGAAGGCCTCCGAGCGCGTCCAGTCGACGAAGTGCTGCTCGCTCGCCCACACGGTGTGGGAAGAGTACAGCACATGGTCCTCGCGCTCGGGGCCGCGCAGCAGATGGAACTCGAGGAAGCCCGGCGCCTTGTCGAGATGGACCTCCCGGTGCAGCCAGACGGCCTCGAAAGCGGCCTCCGCTCCCTTCTTCACCTTGAACCGGTTCATGGCGATGAACATGGGCGGTCCTCGTCTCGCGATGGCATCCGACGATGCTCGCCGCGGCGATCGGCGCGGCGTGCCGGGCGAAGAGGGTGCCGCCGATCCGGCGGCCAGGCAAGATCCAGCGGCGCCGGGTGAAGGCCGGCGCGGCCGCGCCGGCACTCGCTCGCGCCGCCGGTCGGTGCTACCACAGAACGATGTCGCATCGGAACGACGATCGCGACCGGCACGCGATCGGGGAGACCCCCAGGGGGCAAAGCGAAGGAGACGTTCGATGGCACGGGTTGCACTGGTCACCGGCGGATCGCGCGGCATCGGCGCCGCGATCTCGCGGGCGCTGAAGGATGCCGGCTACAAGGTGGCCGCGAACTATGCCGGCAACGACGAGGCGGCCGCCGCCTTCAAGGCCGACACCGGCATCCCGGTCTACAGGTGGTCGGTCGCCGACTACGACGCCTGCGTCGCCGGCATCGCCGAGGTCGAGGCCGATCTCGGCCCGGTCGAGGTGCTGGTCAACAACGCCGGCATCACGCGCGACACCATGTTCCACCGGATGACGCCGCAGCAGTGGCGCGAGGTGGTCGACACCAATCTTTCCGGCCTGTTCAACATGACGCGGCCGATCTGGCCGGGGATGCGCGAGCGCGGCTTCGGGCGGGTCGTCAACATCAGCTCGATCAACGGCCAGAAGGGGCAGGTCGGCCAGGTCAACTATTCGGCGGCCAAGGCCGGCGATCTCGGCTTCACCCGCGCCCTGGCGCAGGAAGGCGCCGCCAAGGGGATCACCGTCAACGCGATCTGTCCGGGCTATATCGGCACCGAGATGGTGCGCGCGGTGCCCGAGGAGGTGCTGAAGACCAAGATCCTGCCGCAGATCCCGGTCGGCCGCCTGGGCGAGCCCGAGGAGATCGCGCGCTGCGTCGTCTTCCTGGCGGCCGACGATGCCGGGTTCATCACCGGCTCGACGATCACGGCGAACGGCGGCCAGTTCTTCGCCTGATCCCATCTCGCGCCGCCGCGCCGGCGCGGCGGGTCACCTGCCGCCGCGTGGCCGCAAGCGGCCTCAGCCGGGATCGCGCACGCAGCGAAAGCCGATATTGCCCGCCGAGGTGTCGGGGGTGTTCGAGTTGCGCGCCGCGACGCGGTAGCGGAAGCAGTAGGAGCGATGGCAGAGGTAGGAGCCGCCACGCATGACGCGCGCCTCGCCGCGCGGCGGGCCGACCGGGTTGTCGCGCGGCCCGTCGCGATAGAAGCTCGGGCTGAACCAGTCGCGGCACCACTCCCAGACATTGCCGGTAGTGTTGTAGAGGCCGTAGCCGTTCGGTGGGAAAGCGTCGACAGGCGCCGCGCCGACATGGCCGTCCTCGACCGTGTTGCGGCCCGGGAACTCGCCCTGCCAGATGTTCATGCGGTGCTCGCCGTCGGGCCGCAGCTGGTCGCCCCAGGGATAGCGCCGCCCCTCGAGGCCGCCGCGCGCGGCGTATTCCCACTCCGCCTCGGTGGGCAGGCGCTTGCCCGCCCAGCCGCAGTAGGCGGCGGCGTCGTGCCACGAGACGTGCAGCACCGGATGGCCGGCGCGATCGTCGATGCCGGACTGCGGACCTTCGGGATGGCGCCAGTCGGCGCCGTCGACCCTGCGCCACCACGGCGCGGCGACCGCCGCCCGGGTCGGCGGGAAGTCGTCGGGCAGCAGGCCGGCGAACACGAACGACCAGCCGAAGCGCTCGGCCTCGGTCACGTAGCCGGTGGCCGCGACGAAGGCGGCGAACGCCGCGTTCGAGACGACGCAGGCGTCGATCCAGAACGGCTCGACGCGCACGGATCGTGCCGGGCCCTCGCCGTCGGCGGCGTAGCCCTCGCCGCTGTCGTCGCCCATCAGGAACTCACCGCCGGGCAGCAGCACCATGCCGCCGGTGGCGCCGGGCGCCGGGCGGGGCTCCGCGAGCTGCGGCGGCTGCGGCCGGTCGCCGTCGCGCGCCGGCACGCAGCAGCCGGGCTTGCCGCTCTCGTGCCTTTTCGCGGGGTCGGAAAACGGTGCGTCGTTCATGAGCTGGGTCGCTGCTCCGGCATCGCGTGAAGCATCCTATCAGCGCAGATGGCAGGCCGCCCAGTGGCCGGGGCTGATCTCGCGCAGCTTTGGCTCGACGGCCCGGCAGTGGTCCTGCGCATAGGGACAGCGCGTGTGGAAGTGGCAGCCCTTCGGGCGGTTGGTCGGGCTCGGTATGTCGCCCGGCAGGATCGGCCGGGCCTCGCGGCGGATGTGCGGGTTGGGCACGGGGACGGAGGCGAGCAGGCCCTCGGTGTAGGGATGCAGCGGATTGGCGAACAGCGCCGTCTTGTCGGCGAGCTCGACGATCTTGCCGAGATACATCACGGCGATCCGGTGGCTGATATGCGCGACCACCGCGAGATCGTGGGCGATGAACAGATAGGAGAGGCGCAGCTCCTCCTGCAGGTCCATGAGCAGGTTGACGACCTGCGCCTGCACCGAGACGTCCAGGGCGGAGACGGGCTCGTCGGCGACGATCAGCTTGGGATTGAGGGCGAGCGCGCGGGCGATGCCGATCCGCTGCCGCTGCCCGCCGGAGAACTCGTTGGCGTAGTGGCCCATCTGCTCGGGCCGCAGGCCGACCCGCCGCAGCAGCTCGGCCGTGCGCTCGCGCCTCTCCCGGCCCCGGGCGATGCCGTGCACCAGCAGCGGCTCGCCGACGATCGTGCCGACCGTGATGCGCGGGTTGAGCGACGAATACGGGTCCTGGAAGATGATCTGCATCTCGCGGCGGTAGGGCAGCAGCCGCGCCGGCGGCAGGCCCGTGATGTCGTCGCCGGCGAGCCGGATCGTGCCCGCGGTCGGCTCGAGCAGGCGGAGCACCGTCTTGCCGAGGGTGGACTTGCCGGAGCCGCTTTCGCCGACCAGCCCGAGGGTCTCGCCGTGGCCGATCGCGAACGAGACGTCGTCGACGGCGAACACGTAGCCCCGGGTGCGCGGGATCACGCCGCGGCGGATCGGGAAATGCTTCTTCAGTCCCGCGACCTCCAGCAGCGGCGGCGACGCAGGCGGGGCGGCCGTCCTCGGCTCAGGATGCGGCACGGGCCTCCTCCACCACGCGCTCCGATTCCCAGCAGGCGGCCCAATGGTCGGAGGCTTTCTCCTCCAGCGGCGGCGCCGATCGCCAGCAGCGTTCGGTGGCAAAGGCGCAGCGCGGCGCGAAGGCGCAGCCTTCCGGCAGGCGGTCGAGCGAGGGCACGATGCCGGGGATCTCCATGAGCCGTCGCCGGCCGGCGCGGCCCTGCGCCAGCTCGTCCAGGCGCGGGATCGAGGCCATCAGGCCGCGCGTATAGGGGTGGCGGGGCCGGTCGAACAGCTGATCGACGTCCGCCTCCTCCACCTTCCTGCCGGCATACATGACCACGACCCGCTCGGCGGTCTCGGCGACCACGCCGAGATCGTGCGTGATCAGCACCACGGCGGTGCCGAGCTTGTCCTGCAGCTCGCCGATCAGGCGCATGATCTGCGCCTGGATCGTGACGTCGAGCGCGGTGGTGGGCTCGTCGGCGAGCAGGACCTGCGGATTGCAGGCCAGCGCCATCGCGATCATCACGCGCTGGCGCATGCCGCCGGACATCTGGTGCGGGTAGTCGCGAAGCCACCGCTCGGCGTCGGGGATATGCACCAGGCGCAGCATCTCGACCGCCTTGTCGAGGGCGTCCCGGCGCGCCAGCCCCTGGTGCAGCATGATCGGCTCGCTGATCTGGTCGCCGATCCGCAGCAGCGGGTTGAGCGAGGTCATGGGCTCCTGGAAGATCATCGAGATCTTGTTGCCGCGGATGGCGCGCATGCGATCCGTCGACAGGCGCACGAGGTCCTCGCCGCTGAACAGCACGGAGCCGCCGACGATGCGCCCGGGCGGATCGGGCACGAGGCGCAGGATGGAGAGCGCGGCGACGCTCTTGCCACAGCCGGACTCGCCGACCACGCCGAGCGTCTTGCCGGCCCCCACCTTGTAGGAGACGCCGTCGACGGCGCGCACCGTGCCGCGGCGCGTGAAGAAATGGGTGCGCAGATCGCGCACCTCCAGCACAGGAGCGGTCGAGGGCGAGGCCATACGCGGCCTCGCCTGCCCCTCGCTGCTCCTGGCGCTGGCCTGGATCATGCCATGCCGACGGGTTGCGGCAGCGGATCCATTACGTCGTCCGGGCGTTCCCGGATCGCGTCCGTCAGCTCGCGGCGGACGGCGGCGGCGCCGGCATCGTCGAACAGGTTGTCCATCTCGTGCGGGTCGTTGACCAGATCGTAGAGCTCGCCGGCGCCCGAATCGAGCTCGACGGTCATGCGGTGGGTCCTGGTCCGCACCGTGCGCAGGCGCAGCGCGACGCCGCAGCGCGAGGCGTTCAGGTCCCACTCGTTGTACGCGAAGTCGCGCGTCTCGCCGGAGCCCTCGATCATGCCGCGCAAACTGCGGCTGTGCAGCGGCGAGGCCGCCGCCACGCCGGCATAGTCGAGGAACGTGGCCGCGAGGTCGAGCGTCGAGACCGGGTCGTCCAGCACCTTGTCCGCCGCCACGCCCGGCCCGCGCACGATGCAGCCGACGCGCAGCAGCCCGTCATAGGGCATCGGCCCCTTGAGGATCAGGCCGTGATCGCCCAGCCAGTCGCCGTGGTCGGAGGTGTAGACGACGATCGTGTTGTCGCGCAGGCCCAGCGTGTCGAGCTCGGTGAGGATGCGGCCGACATTGTGGTCGATCAGCGAGATCATGCCGTAGTAGTTGGCGATCAGGGCGCGCAGCTGCTGATCCGTCTGCTGTGGGATGCGCGAATAGTTCTGCCGGATCGCGCGCAGCGTCTCGTCCGCCATGTCGGGCACGCCCTCGAGGCTGGCGCGGTGCCACCAGGGCCGCCGGTCGAGGTCGAGGGTGCGGTGCGGCGGCAGGTCGACCGCGTCGGGGTCGTGCAGCCGGCTCCAGGGCTCCGGGCAGTCGAACGGATGATGCGGATCGGGGAAGGACGCCCAGACGCAGAACGGCTCGTCGCGATGGCGGCGCAGATAGTCGATCGTGCGATCGCCGATCCAGGTCGAGTTGTGCCACGCCGGCGGCAGCGCCGAGTGCCAGGTCTGCGCCGCGCCGGTCTCGGGCGGCAGATGCAGCGCGTGCAGCCGGTTCTTCTCGTCGCCGTAGCCGTCGGCATAGTACCAGCGCTCGTAGTGCTGGCCCGAGGGCGGCCGCAGCGGCGGCCACTGATTGTGGCCCTCGACCATCAGCTCCACATGCTCGAAGCCCATATACGGGCCATACCAGTCCGGGCCGTAGTTCTGCATGCTGCGGCGGCACTCGGGCGTGCCGGTCGGCTGGAAGGTGTGCGCCGTCGAGAAGTGCGCCTTGCCGAGCAGCGCCGTGCGGTAGCCCGCGGCCGACAGCTGGCCGGCGAAGCTGCGCGCGCCGATCTCGGGCTTCAGGTCGATGCCGTTGTCGTGGACGCCATGCGTCAGCGGCAGGAGCCCGGTCAGGATCGAGGCCCGCGCCGGCTGGCAGACCGGGTTCGGCGTGATGCAGGTGGGGAAGCGGGTGCCGTTGCTCGCCAGCTGGTCGAGATGCGGCGTCCTGATGTTTCGGCCCTCGACGCCGTAGCAGTCGCCGCGTTGCTGGTCGGAGGTGATGAGCAGAATGTTGGGGCGCGAAACCATGCACGACTCCTGCGGGAAGGTTGAACCGAGCACTGCTCTGGCCGCACGGCACCCGGCCTCAGAGGACGGAGCGGCCGCGCGGGTCGAAGTGATCCCGCAGGCCGTCGCCCAGCAAGTTGAACGCCATCATGGTGAGCAGCAGGAAGATGCCGGGGAAGATCGAGATCCACGGCGCGAACATCAGGTACTCGTTGCCGTCGGCGATCATCACGCCCCAGCTCGCCGTCGGCGGCTGGATGCCCATGCCGAGGAAGCTCAGCGTCGCCTCGGTCAGGATGACGTTGCCGAGCAGCACCGTCGCCAGCACGATGATCGGCCCGATGCAGTTGGGCAGCACGTGCAGCAGGATGATGCGGCGGCCGCCCATGCCGATGGCGCGGCAGGCGCCGATATAGTCCTGCGCCATCACCGACAGCACCGAGCCGCGCGTCACCCGCGCGAACTGGGCGATGCGGTAGATCGCCAGCGCGATGATGATGTTGGTCAGGCTCGGTCCCAGCAGCCCGACGATCGCGAGCGCCAGCACGATGCCCGGGATCGACATGAAGACGTCCACGACGCGCATCAGGATCTCGTCGGCGACGCGGCCGAGATAGCCGGCGAGCGCGCCGAGGCCGACGCCGATGAGCATCGCCAGCACGACGGTGACGATGCCGACGAAGAGCGACACCCTGGCGCCATAGAGGACGCGCGAGAGCACGTCGCGGCCATACTGGTCGGTCCCCATCCAGTGGTCCCAGCTGGGGCCCTGCCACTGGCTCTCGGGCGCCACGAGGTCCGGCGGATAGGGGCTGATGACGGGGGCGAGCAGCGCCGCGGCGATCAGCGCCAGCGCCAGCGCCGTGCTGATCAGGTTGAGCCGGTCCTCGAGGAAGCGGCGCAGGCTGTCGGCGAAACCGCCGCCGGGGGCGGGGGCGAGGTCGGTCGCCTCGTGCCGGGTCAGTTCGCGGGCCATGGTCGACGGCGTGCCCTGGTCACAGACGGATGCGCGGGTCGATGAGCGTGTACAGCAGGTCGACGATCAGGTTGGCGAGGATGAACACCAGGGCGATCGCGAGCACGACTCCCTGGGTCACCAGCACGTCCTTGTCGTAGATCGCGCCGATCAGCAGGCTGCCCATGCCCGGCAACGCGAAGATCTGCTCGACCGCGACCGCCGATCCGATCAGGTTGCCGAACTGGAAGCCGATCACCGTGATGACCGGGTTGATCGCGTTGCGCAGCGCATGCGTCATCACGACGCGATAGGCCGACAGCCCCTTGGCGGTGGCGGTGCGGATGTAGTCCTGCGCCAGCACCTCGAGCATGCTCGCCCGCATCATGCGCGCGATCAGGGCGGCCGGATGGGTGGCGATGGCGAGGATCGGCAGCACCAGCGCGATGGGGCCGTCGCGCTCGAGCGAGGCGCTGATCGGGAAGATCGGAAAGGTGTAGGCGAGCACGAGAATCAGGATCAGGGCGAGCCAGAAGGTGGGCGTACTGACGCCGAGGATGGCGATGACGCGGGCGAGGTAGTCGCCCCAGCGGCCCTGCCAGACGGCCGAGACGATGCCGAGCGGCACGCCGATCACGATCGCCAGCGTCATGGTCCCGGCGATCAGCAGCAGCGTCACCGGCAGCGCCCGGCCGATCAGGTCGGACACCGCGAAAGGCTGGACGTAGGAGCGGCCGAGATCGCCGACCAGGGCGCCGCCGAGCCATTCGGCGAAGCGCACGTAGCCCGGCTGATCGAGCCCCAGTTCGGCGCGCACCCGCTCGACCTCGGCGGCGTCGAACGACGTGTAGCCCTCAGAGGTGAGGCCGAGCGCCGCGAGCGCCGGATCGCCGGGCGCGAGGTAGCCCAGCGCGAAGACGATCACCGCGACCCCGAACAGGGTCGGTACCGCGAACAGGATGCGGCGGGCGATCAGATCGAACGGCATGACCCGCTGCCCGAGCCGGCTGGCGGCGCCGAACCACGGTCCGAGCCCCGCGGTACGGCGCCGCCCGGGGTCACTGCTTGAACCACACGGTCCGGAAGTCCTGGAAGTTCTTCAGCTTGCTGATCCCGAAGTTCTGGAGCTCCGCGCGCCAGGCGTCGCGGTGATTGCGCCAGTTGAGGTAGATGTAGGGCACGTCCTCGAAGATCATCTCCTGCAGCGCCGCGATCTCCTCCTGCACGACCTCCGGATCGGGCGCGTGCGCGATCGCGGTCAGCAGCGGCTCGACCTCCGGGTTCTGGTAGCCGCCGGGCTTGTTGTAATTGGTGTTGTTCTTGCCCGACTCGCCCGACAGCAGGTCCCAGGTGTAGTCGATCAGGGACGGTCCGCCGTTCATCTGCCAGAGGGAGAGGGCGAAGTTGCCGTTCAGCAGATTCTGCTGCGCCTGGCCGGACGGGATGTTGCGCACCTCCGTCTCGATGCCGACCTGCTTGAGCTGCGCCTGCAACAGCACCGAGCGCTCGACATGCGCCGGCGCGGCGTAGGTCTCGAGCGTGATGCGCAGCGGGTTGTCCGGCCCGTAGCCGGCCTCGGCGAGCAGCGCCTTGGCCTTCTCCTGATCCGGGCGGATCCGGCTCACATCCTGCGCCTTGACGTAGCCCTCGTGCCAGGGCGGGAACAGGCTGTCGACCATCTGGCCGCGGCCGCGGTAGACCTTGTCGATGATCTCCTGGCCGTCGACGGCATACTGGATCGCCTGGCGCACGCGCCGGTCGTTCAGGGCCGGATGCTTGGTGTTGACCACCAGCACCGTCAGCGTGGTGGCCTCGCCCTCCTCGAGAACGACCCCGTCCGCCCCCTCGATCAGCGGCAGCTGCGACTCCGGGAAAGTGTAGACGTTGGTCAGGTCGCCGCGCTGCAGGCCGAGCAGCCGGACGCTGCCGGAGGAGATCAGCGTGCCGATCACGCCGTCGACGCAGGGCTCGCCCGTGCGGTAGTAATCGGGATTGCGCTTGAGTTCGATGCGCTCCTTCGGCGCGAAGGCGGTCACGATGAACGGGCCGGTGCCGGCCGTGGTCTCGGCCGAGGTGCCGTAGTTCGCGCCCGCCTTCTCGAGCAGCGTCGGCGAAGCGAAGTACAGCGTGCTGGCGACGCCCCAGTAGAAGTCGGGCCATGGCCGCTTGAGGTCGAAGCGGACGGTCATCGGGTCGATCACCGTGACCTTGTCCAGCCACTCCCGCCACAGGCCCGTATGCGGCGTGATCACGTCGCCGGCGACGATCCGGTCGACGTTGTACTTGACCGCCTCGGCGTTGAACGGTGTGCCGTCGTGGAAGGCGACGCCGTCGCGCAGCTTGAAGACGTAGCTCGCGTCGCCGACCTGCTCGGGCAGCTCCACCGCGAGCCCCGGGCGATATTCCAGGTCCATGGTCATGTCGATCAGCGAGTCGTAGACCATGGGGAGATAGGAATGCGGATCGATCTGCGCCGTCGGGTCCATGTCGGCGTAGTTCATGTCGACGGCCTTGATCATGCCGCCGCGCTCCGGACAGACGTCCTGGGCGAGCGCGGCGCCGCTCGGCGCCCCCAGCAGCCCGAGCAGAGCGAGGCCGGCCAACCCGCCCGAAGCCAGATACCGAAGCCGCCAGAACGTGCTCGCCATCGCCAGATGCCCCCTCGTGCGCGTGCCACCGTTGCCCGGTGCGTTGCCATGCGACTGCCGCAGCTCGCCGGCCACGGCAGCACGACGGGCAGACTCGCATGCGGTCTGCCCGTTGGACAAGTATCTTGTGGGGCACTATCCATTCCGCAAAGGAATGTCGCGTGGAGCTGCGCCAGATCCACTACTTCCTGGCCGTCGTGAAGCACCGCAATCTCGGCAGGGCGGCGCAGGAGCTCAACATCGCCCAGCCGGCGCTGAGCAAGAGCATCCGGCGACTGGAGCAGCAGCTGCAGGTGAAGCTGATCGAGCGCCATCCGCGGGGCGTCGAACCGACGGCCTTCGGCAAGGCGCTGGCTGCCCATGCCGAGCTGATCGCCGTCGAGGTCGGGCACGCGATGAACACGATCTGCGCGCTGCGCCAGTCGCGCCGGGGTCACGTCACCGTGGGCGCGGCGCCGGGCAGTTCCACCGACCTCCTGCCGCGCGCCACCTCGGCTCTCCTGCGCAAGAATCCCGATCTCCGCATCACTGTCATCGGCGGCTTGAGCGATACCCTGCTGGATTCCCTGAGCCAGGGCGCGCTCGACTTCATGATCAGCGGGCTTTCAGGCGTGGCGCCGGCGGCGAACCTGATGCACGAGAGGCTGTTCACCGACCGCGTCACCGTCGTCGCCCGGGCGGGCCATCCCCTGGCCGGGCAGGCGCGGCTCGATCCAGACCATCTCGTGGGCCAGAAATGGGTCCTGCCGAACCCGAACGTTCTCACGCGGCAGCAGCTGGAGGCGTTCTTTCGTACGCAGAACCTGGCGCCGCCCGACGTCGTGATCGAGACGAACTCCGTCTCGCACATCATGGCCGTGCTGCGCTACAGCGATCTCCTGAGCTTCATGCCCCAGCCGCTGATCGAGTTCAGTGGCGGCGCCGGCGACCTCGTGCCGCTCGACCTGCCGGAAGCCGTCTGGCACCGTCCGGTCGGGCTGAGCTACCGGCGACGCGGCTTCATGTCGCCGGCGAGCAAGGCCCTGATCGAGGAGCTGCGGCGGACCGCGCGGGAGATCTACGGCGCATGAGCGCTTCGGCGCAACCGGGCGGTGCCGAGCGCTCGGGGCGCTTCACCGCGGTTAGGAGAGCAGCATGGCCATTTCCTTCGATGCGATCGTCATTGGCACCGGCCAGTCCGGGCCTTCGCTCGCCCACCGCCTCGCCGGCGCCGGCCGGCGGGTGGCGATCGCCGAGCGCAAGCGCTTCGGCGGCACCTGCGTCAACAACGGCTGCATCCCGACCAAGAGCCTGATCGCGAGCGCGCGGGCGGCGCATGTGGCGCGCCGCGCCGGCGATTTCGGCGTGCGGATCGACGGCGCGATCCGGGTCGACATGCGGGCGGTCAAGGCGAGGAAGGACGCGATCGTCAAGGTCTCGAACGAGGGCGTCGAGGAAGGGCTGCGCGAGGCCGAGGGCATCACGGTGTTCACCGAGCATGCGCGCTTCGTCGGCCCCAAGCAGGTGGCCGTCGGCGACGAGGTCCTGACGGCCGAGCACATCTTCCTCAATGTCGGCGGCCGCGCCGCCATCCCGCCGATCCCGGGGATCGACCAGGGACCCTGGCTCGACAATTCGTCGATGATGGCGGTCGATTTCCTGCCCGCGCATCTCGTGATCCTCGGCGGCAGCTACATCGGCCTCGAGTTCGGCCAGATGTACCGCCGTTTCGGCAGCGAGGTCACGATCATCCAGCGCAACGAGCGGCTGATTCCGCGCGAGGATCCGGACATCTCGCAGGCGACCCGCGAGATCCTCGAGGACGAGGGGATCCGGATCCTGACCGATGCGGCTGCGACCCGCATCGCGCACCGCTCCGGCGAGGTCGCGGTCAGCGTCAGCGCGGGCGACGCGACGACCGAGGTCGTCGGCTCGCATCTGCTGGTCGCGACCGGGCGGCGGCCCAACACCGACGATCTCGGCCTCGAGGCCGCGGGCATCGAGACCGACGCGCACGGCTACATCAAGGTCGACGGCGCGCTGCGCACCAACGTGCCCGGCGTGTTCGCGATGGGCGACTGCAACGGCCGCGGCGCGTTCACCCACACCTCCTACAACGACTTCGAGATCGTCGCTGCCAACCTGCTCGACGGCGCGGCGCGCCGGGTCGAGGACCGCATTCTCACCTACGCCCTGTTCGTCGACCCGCCACTCGGCCGGGCCGGCATGACCGAGACCGAGGTGCGCCGCAAGGGGATCAAGGCGCTGGTCGCGAAGATGCCGATGGAGGACGTCGGGCGCGCCTACGAGCGCAGCGAGACCAAGGGCTTCATGAAGATCATCGTCGAGGCCGGGAGCAAGCAGATCCTCGGCGCCGCGCTGCTCGGCATCGAGGGCGACGAGATCGTCCAGGGCCTGCTCGACATGATGTACGCCAAGGCGCCGTTCACCGTGATTCAGCGGGCCATGCACATCCATCCCACGGTCTACGAGATGATCCCGTACATGGAGCTGGAGCCGCTCGCTTAAGGTGGTCTGGACCATTCCTGCCGGCAGGTCGCAGGCGCGCGACCGGGGCGCTGCTGGACGCC
>DASUGG010000343.1:0-3318 GCA_036274135.1 Geminicoccaceae bacterium | reverse complement strand
CGCGAGCGCGCCGGCGAACGGCCCGCGCAGCTCCAGCTCGAGCCGGTCGTGCTCGCACAGCGCCAGACGGTCGCTGAACGCGGCGAACGCGGTCAGGCTGTCGAGCTCGTGATAGCCGTCGGCGCGACGGCCGGTGACGTGCAGGTCGAGATTGATCTTGGCGGGCGCCGGCTCCTCGAGCGGCACGGGCGCCCTCGCCGGCACCGGCAAGCGCGACCTCAGGCGCGGCCGGCCGGCGGCAGCCCCGACTTCAGCTTCTCGTTGACCGTATCGATCAGCTGCTGGTCCGGCTCGAGCGTCAGCGCCCGCTGCCACTGGTAGCGCGCCTCGCGTTGCCGGCCGACGCGCCAGTAGGCGTCGCCGAGATGATCGTTGATCACCGGGTCGCCCGGCTCGAGCTCGACCGCCCGCTCGAGCTTCTCGACCGCCTGCGCGTACTCGCCCAGGCGATAGTGGACCCAGCCGACGCTGTCGACGATGAAGCCGTCGTCGGGCCGCAGCGTGATCGCCCGGTCCAGCATCTCGCGCGCCTGGTCGAGGTGGACGCCCATGTCGACCCAGCTGTAGCCGAGATAGTTCAGCACGAAGGGCTGCTCCGGCTCGAGCGCGAGCGCCTCCCGGAAATCGGCCTCGGCCTTGGGCCACTGCTTGGTGCGCTCATAGGCGATGCCGCGGGCGTAGAACAGGGTCCAGTCCTCGGCCTTGGGCGTGCCGAGGCGCTCGATCGCGCGGCTGTAGGCACCCTCGGCGCGATCGTACTGCTCGTCGCGGCGCAAAAGGTTCCCGAGCTGCACCAGCGCCTGGACGCGCCCGGGCTCGGCGTCGACCAGATTCTCCAGCAGCTGGAACGCCTGCTCCTTACGGTCCAGCTCGTGCAGGGCGCTGGCGATGCGCAGCTTGCCGGCGAAGCTGATCGGCGACGCGTCGTCGATGCCCTCGTAGGTGACGATCGCCGCGTCGAAGTTCTGCTGATCGACGAACACGTCGCCGATCAGCAGCGTCGCCTCGGCCAGGTCGGGCTTCAGGAACAGCGCGAGGCGGGCATACAGCACGGCGCGCGCGCCGCCCCGCTCCTGATGCAGCGCCTGGGCGATGCCCCACAGGGCATCGGCCATGCCGCCGGTCGCGTCGTCAAACGGCGGCGGCAGCGTCCGCCCCGCCTCGAGCTCGTTGAGGACGCTTTCGAGCACCGGCTGGTCGGGCCGCTCGGCGACCTGCTCGCGCACCAGCTGGAGCGCCGCGGCGCCGTCGCCCTGGTGGGCGAGCAGGCTCGCCTGCGCCTGCACCAGGCGCACCGGCGCCGCGCGATCGTCCGCCATGCCCTCGCGCAGCATCGTCTCGGCCTCGTCGAGGTGGCCGGACAGATACAGCATCATCGCGCTGTGATAGACGTTGAGCGGGCCGAGCGATTCGCCCTGCGCGAGCCGCGCCTGGCTGCGCTGCGCCGCGTCCGGGCCGCCCTCGCCGAAGATCGCCCAGGCGTCGAGGAAGGGTACGACCAGCGCGGCGACGCTGCCCTGGTTCAGATGCGCCAGCCTCTCCCGCGCCGCGCCGAAATGCCCGCCGCGGGCCTCGTCCAGCGCCAGCAGCAGCTCCGCCTCCTCGTCGGCGGGATCGGCAGCGACGACCCGCTTGGCGAGCTCCAGCGCGCGGTCGTAACGGCCGTCCGCGAGCGCCAGCAGGTAGACCTGGCGGTTCAGCTCCGGGTTGTCCGGGTCGGCCGCGAGGGCGCGCTCGAGGAACACGCTCGCCTGGCTCAACTCGCCGACGTTCAGGGCGTAGCTGCCGGCGAGGTAATCGCCGAGCGACAGCCCGTCGGTGCGGTCGACGTCCTGGCCGAGATCGCTGAAGGTCCCCGGCCCGGCGACCTCCAGCGTCGGATCCTGGCCCTGGGCGCTGCACGCGCCCAGCAGCCCCAGAATGACCGCGGCGCGCGCGGCCAGCCGCGCGGCGCCCCGGATCTCGAGCGGTGATCCGTTCATCATGCCTCACGCCGTGGCCGCGACGCCACGTGCACCCTTGAATCTCGTCGCCATCTTGACGAGATGCTCGCCAACCGGCATGCAACGCGCGCCGGCCGGCGCTTGCCGGCGACTCCGGCACCGGCCAGCAGCAGGAGCGGATCGATGCTTCGGACCCAGAGCAAGAACGACCCCAACGCCCGCGGCACGGCGGGTAGCGAGAAAGCGTACGAAGGCAAGAAGGTCAAGCCCGTCCTCTACGTCGGGACCGCCGTCGGCCATGGCCGTTACATAGCGGTGCAGGATGAGGGCGGCAAGCTGATCATCGGCCGCGACGGCAAGCCGGTCGCCTTCCGGGACATCTGAGGTCGCCGCGCCGGGGCGAGAGCCGGGGCCGCCGAGCGCGCGCATCACATCCCCACGTAGTTCGGGCCATCGCCGCCCTGCGGCACGACCCAGTTGATGTTCTGGCTCGGGTCCTTGATGTCGCAGGTCTTGCAGTGCACGCAGTTCTGGAAGTTGATCTGCAACCTGGGGTTGCCCGCCTCGCGCACGATCTCGTAGACCGCGGCCGGACAGTAGCGCTGCTCCGGCGCGTCGTACTCCACGAGATTGTAGCTGACCGGCACCCGATCGTCCTTCAGGGTGAGATGGCAGGGCTGATCATCGTCATGATTGGTGTTCGAAATGTAAACCGATGACAGCCGGTCGAAGGTGAGCTTGCCGTCCGGCTTGGGATAGTCGATCGGCGCGCAGGCGGTCTTCGGCAGGAGCCGGGTGTGGTCGGCGTGATGGCGCAGGGTCCATGGCGCCTTGCCGCGCAGGACGTAGGTGTCCAGCGCGCTGTAGAGCAGGCCGCCCCAGAGGCCGAAGCGAAAGCTCGGCCGGATGTTGCGCACGCTCGCGAGCTCGGCGTGCGCCCACGATGCCGCGAACGCGGCCGGATAGGCGTCGAGCCCCAGCCGGTTGCCGGAGGCGATCGCCTCGAACGCCGCCTCGCCCGCCAGCATGCCCGACTTCATGGCGGTGTGGTTGCCCTTGATCTTGGGCACGTTGAGGAAGCCCGCCGCGCAGCCGATCAGGGCGCCGCCCGGAAACGCCAGCTTGGGGATCGACTGCAGGCCGCCCTCGTTCAGCGCCCGCGCGCCGTAGCAGATCCGCCGCCCGCCCTCGAAGGTGGGGCGGATCGCCGGATGGGTCTTGAAGCGCTGGAACTCGTCGAAGGGGCTGAGCCAGGGATTGGCGTAGCCGAGCCCGACGACGAAGCCGACCGCGACCTGACGATTCTCGAGATGGTAGAGGAACGAGCCGCCATAGGTCGCGGCGTCGAGCGGCCAGCCGATCGTGTGCGTGACGC
>DASUGG010000342.1:0-6960 GCA_036274135.1 Geminicoccaceae bacterium | reverse complement strand
CGAGCGTTTCCGAAGGTATGGTGCGCTACCCGCTGGCAGCGTGGCGCACGCAACCCCTTGGGCTGCGGCGGCGGCTGTTGCGGCGCGGCATCGAACTCTTGCTCGGCGGCCTGGTTGACGTGCGGGCAAGTTCGGTCGATGATGCGCTGGAATTACTCGCATCCGGAATTCAGGGTCAGACGTACCACTTGGCGTATGGTGTCGAGCTCCGGGTCGATGCCGAATCCTTCGAGCTGTGGCGCCACGGACGGGCGCTGGAGCGCAGCTCTCGGAATAGCCGGGAGGGTGAACTCCCGCAGGTATAATCCGAACACCCGGGAGGGTCCCGCCACGCATGGACACCAAATGGCTAAGAAATAGCTTCGTTTACCTGATCATCCTGGTCGCGATCATTGCGCTCTTCTTCACGGTCGTCCAGCAAGGTGGGAATACCGAGCTCAAGCCGATCGCGCTGAACGAGCTAGCCCAGCGCATCAAGCAGGGCCAGATCAAGTCGATCGAAGTGACCGATGACCGCGTGGTGGCTCAAGCTTCCAACCCTGGCGGGGCAGACACCAAGTACACCACTCGCACCGGGCGCGACAACTTCCTCGACGCGATGCACAACTTCGGCGTCACCCCGGAGGAGTTGGCCACCGTTCAGTACACGGTCAAGGAACCCCCGCAGATCAGCAACTGGCTGGGTATCCTTGTCAACCTTCTTCCGCTGATCTTCTTCGGCGCCATCTTGCTGTTCATGATGCGCCAGGCGCAGGGCTCGAATAATCAGGCCCTCAGCTTTGGCAAGAGCCGGGCGCGCATGTTCATGGGCAACAAGCCCACGATCACCTTCCAGGACGTGGCGGGCGTCGAGGAAGCCAAGCAAGAGCTGCAAGAGGTCGTCGAGTTCCTCAAGTACCCCGAGAAGTTCGCCGCGCTCGGCGCGCGCATCCCCAAGGGCGTGCTGCTGGTCGGCCCGCCCGGCACCGGCAAGACGCTGCTGGCGCGCGCCATCGCCGGCGAGGCCAACGTGCCGTTCTTCACGATCTCCGGCTCCGACTTCGTCGAGATGTTCGTGGGCGTCGGCGCCTCGCGCGTGCGCGACATGTTCGAGCAGGCCAAGAAGCATGCGCCCTGCATCGTGTTCATCGACGAGATCGACGCGGTCGGCCGGCATCGCGGCGCCGGGCTGGGCGGCGGCAACGACGAGCGCGAGCAGACCCTGAACCAGCTGCTGGTCGAGATGGACGGCTTCGAGGCGAACGAGGGCGTGATCCTGATCGCCGCGACCAACCGGCCGGACGTGCTCGACCCCGCGCTGCTGCGCCCGGGCCGCTTCGACCGCCAGGTCGTGGTGCCCAACCCGGACGTGCTCGGCCGCGAGCGCATCCTGCAGGTGCACATGAAGAAGGTGCGCGTCGGCCCCGACGTCGACGCCCGGGTGATCGCCCGCGGCACGCCGGGCTTCTCCGGCGCCGACCTCGCCAACATCGTCAACGAGGCCGCGCTGCTGGCCGCGCGCTCCGGCAAGCGCATGGTCAGCATGTCCGATTTCGAGGCGGCCAAGGACAAGGTCATGATGGGCGCCGAGCGCCGCTCGATGGTCATGACCGAGGACGAGAAGCGCCTGACCGCCTACCACGAGGCCGGGCATGCGATCGTCAGCTATCACTCGCCCGCCTCCGACCCGATCCACAAGGCGACGATCATCCCGCGTGGCCGCGCGCTCGGCATGGTGATGCGCCTGCCGGAGGGCGACCGCATCTCGGTGTCGCGCGAGAAGCTGAACGCCGACATCGCCGTCGCCATGGGCGGCCGGGTCGCCGAGGAGCTGATCTTCGGCCACGCCAAGGTCACCGCCGGCGCGGCCTCCGACATCGAGCAGGCCACCAAGATCGCGCGCCACATGGTCACGCACTGGGGCATGAGCGACGAGCTCGGGCCGATGTCCTACGGCGAGAACCAGCAGGAGGTGTTCCTCGGCCACTCGATCACCCAGACCAAGCACGTCTCCGAGGCGACGGCGCAGCTGATCGACTCCGAGATCCGCAAGATCGTCGACGAGGGCTATTCCGCCGCCTGGTCGATCGTCTCGAACGACCTCGACAAGCTGCACGATCTCGCCAACGCGCTGCTCGAGCACGAGACCCTGACCGGCGAGGAGATCGGGGCGGTGCTGCGTGGCGAGCCGATGCCGAAGTCGAGCGGCCCTTCCGACGCGCCGCCGAGTGCTGCGGCGCCGAGCGGCAAGCGCGGCTCGGTGCCGACCACCGCACCGCCCAAGGACACCGGCGGCATGGAGCCGAGCCCGCAGCCCGGCGCCTGACCGCCCTCTCGAACCGCAAGCACCACGAGAGCAGCAGCCCCTGGAATCCCAGGGGCTGCTCAGCTTTGCGGGCGCAGGAACACGAACCTCGCCGCGCCGTAGCGGCGTTCCTGCTCGACGACGAAGCCCGCGGGCGGCTCCAGGCTCTCCTTCGCGGCCAGCTCGACGACGATCAGGGCGCCCGGCGCCAGCCAGCCGCCGCAAAGGCCCGCGAGCGCCGGGAGCGCCAGGCCGGTGCCGTAGGGCGGATCCAGGAACACGAGATCGAACCGTCCGGGCGCGGCGCCGAGCCGCGCCGCATCGGCCGCCATCAGGCGCACCGTCGGCGGCTTGCCGAGACGCGTGAGGTTGGCGCTGGCGAGCCGCAGCGCCGCCGCGTCGTTGTCGATCAGCAGCACCTCGGCCGCGCCGCGCGAGCAGGCCTCGAGGCCGACCGCCGCCGTGCCGCAGAACAGATCGAGAAAGCGCGCCCCGCGCAGGCGCGGCTCACCGTGCTCCAGGATGTCGAACAGCGCCTCGCGCGCCCGGTCGCCGGTCGGCCGGATGGCCGCCCACGCCGGCGACTGCAGCCGGCGGCCGCGAAAGGCGCCCGCGATGATCCGCATCGCATCCGTCTAGCATGATCGCGGCGCGCCGCGCCAAGGCTCAGCGGTTGAGGAACCACAGGATCAGCGACAGGACGATGCTGATCAGGATCGAGGTGGTGATCGGCAGGTAGAGCCGGAAATGATCGCGCTCGACCACGATGTCGCCGGGCAGCCGGCCGAGGCCGAGCCTGCCCAGCCACGGCCAGAGCAACCCGGCCGCCACCAGCACCAGTCCCAGGACGATCAGCCAGCGCGCCATACCGCTCCCCCGGCAGGCCGTACCTCGGCCCTCGCGGGCTGCCGCCGCCGCTCAGCGCGGATCGAGCATCCGCCAGACGCCCGAGATCACGGCGGTGATCAGCAGCGCCGTGCCGATCGGCAGGTGCAGGCGGTAGCCCTGGATGAAGGTGATGGTGTCGCCGGGCAACCGCGCCAGCCCGAGCTCGCGCAGCCAGGGCCAGAGATAGGTGCCGACCGACAGCAGTACCAGAAAGAGAACGGCCGACCGTTTCACCTCAACCTCCTCGGCGGGCCTGTGCAGGCCGGCGCGGCCGCCCCGCGCCGGCGCCGAGCAGGCCGCCCAACTGCTCCTTGAGAACCTTGCCGGTCACCTCCTCGACGGCGCCCGGCGCCAGGCTGCCGAGCTGGAACGGCCCGAAGCTCAGCCGGATCAGCCGGCTCACCGGCCAGCCGAAATGCTCCATGATCCGGCGGATCTCGCGGTTCTTGCCCTCGCGCAGCGCCACCTTGAGCCAGACGTTGCTGCCCTGTACCCGCTCGATGGCCGCCTCGATCGGGCCGTAGTCGAAGCCGTCGATCCTGATGCCGCGGGCCAGGCCGGCGAGCTTCGCCTCGTCGACCGCGCCGTGCACGCGTGCGCGATAGCGCCGCAGCCAGCCGGTCGCCGGCAGCTCGAGCCGCCGCTTGAGGCCGCCGTCGTTGGTCAGCAGCAGCAGGCCCTCGGAGGTGAAGTCTAGCCGTCCGACCGGCATCAGCCGCGGCAGGTCGGCCGGCAGCCGGTCGTAGATGGTCGGCCGGCCCTCGGGATCGTGCGCCGTGGTCAGCAGGCCCGCCGGCTTGTGGTAGCGGAAGAGGCGGGCGGCGTCCGCCTCGGGCAGCGGCTCGCCGTCGACGGTGACGAGGTTCGCCGGCGTGACGGTGACCGCCGGGCTGGTGAGCACCGTGCCGTCGACCGCGACCCGGCCGGCGGCGATCAGCCGCTCGGCGTCGCGGCGCGAGCAGATGCCGGCGCGGGCGATGCGCTTGGCGACCCGCTCGGCCGCCGCCGCCGCGACCGTATGTCCCGCCTTCCTCGCCGCCTGCGCCGCGGTCATGCGCGACACGCCTCGATCAGGGCGGCGAACAGCGCGTCGTCGGCCGCCGAGATGCGATATTCCGGATGCCACTGCACGCCGATGCAAAAGCGCCGGTCGGGCGTTTCGATCGCCTCGATCACGCCGTCGGGGGCGCGGCCGCTGACCACGACACCGTCGCCCACGGCGCCGGCCGCCTGATGGTGCGCCGAGTTGACCTCGAGCCGCAGCGTGCCGCCGAGCGCGTGCAGCCGGGTGCCGGCCAGCACCTCGACGCTGTGACCGGGCTCGGTGCGCGGGTTGGGCTGCTCATGCGCGAGACAGCCGGGCACGGCATCGGGGATGTGCTGGATCAGGTCGCCGCCGAGGACGACGTTCAAGAGCTGCTGGCCGCCGCAGATGCCCAAGAGCGGCCGGTCGCGCTCCAGCGCCGCGCGCGTGATCGCCAGCTCGAAGGCGGTGCGCCGGTCCTTGGTCCGGACCGTCGCATGCCGCTCGCCGGCGCCGTACAGCACGGGATCGAGATCGAACGCGCCGCCGGTGACCACCAGGCCGTCCAGCAGATCCAGATAGGCGTCGACCAGCTCCAGCTCGTGCGGCAGCGCGACCGGCACGCCGCCGGCGCGGACGATGGCCTCGCAATAGTTCGCGCGAATCGCGTACCAGGGCAGCCGGCTGTAGCCGCCACCCGGCTCGGAGTCCAGGGTGAGGCCGATCCGTGGCGGAACGAAGGGTCTTTGCGGCATCGCGCTTCGCTGGCTGGCTGCTGGAGGTTACGTAGGTGCGAGGGCGCCGGGCACAACCATGACACCGCCTACCGATCATGCAGCGGCCAGGTAAAAGTCCGCTGAACGAATCCCGCCCGGCCGCCGGCACATGCCCCGGCGGCGCCGCTCAGGACAGCTTGCGGCCGACCTCCTCGATCGCGCGGTCGACCAGGACCTGGGCGTGCTTGCTGTCCACCTGGTCCGCCAGCAGGCGCCGGGTGGTGCGGACCGCCAGCGTCGCGGCCTGCTGGCGCACGTCCTGGACGGCGCGGGCCTCTTCCTGGGCGATCCGGGCGAGCGCCAGCTCGGTGCGCCGGGCGAGGCTCGCCTCGAGCTCGGCGCGGTGACGCTCGCCCTGGCGCTCGGCCTCGCGCTGCGCCTGCTCGGCGATCGCGCGGGCATGCTCCTGGCCGGCGGCCAGGCGGCGCTTGTGCTCGGCGAGCATGCTCTGCGCCTCCTCGCGCAGCCGCTTGGCCTCGTCGAGCTCGGCGCGGACCTTGCCGGCGTGGCCGTCGAGCGCACGGACGATCACGCGGCTGACCGGCTTGGCGACCACGGCCACCAGGATCAGCAGGGCGATCAGCAGCCAGACCTCGAGCATCAGGCGGCCTCCGCCAGCACGTCGCGCAGCGCCGCCTCGGCAGCCTTCTTGGTCACCTTCAGCCCCGCCAGCTGCTCGGTCGCCGCCTGCGCGACGCCGACCGTCGCGCTGCGCAGCTCCTTCAGCGCCGCCTGCTTGGCCTGCGCGATCTCCGCCTCGGCGGCGGCGATCCGCTCGGCGAGCTGGGCGTCAAGCTCGGCCTGGCGACGGGCGGCCTCGGCCTGCAGGCGCGCCTGCGATTCGGCGAGCAGGGCCTGCGCCTCGGCCTGCGCCTTCGCGACTGCCGCCTCGTACTCCGCGAGCGCCGCCTCGGCCTCGACGCGCAGGCGCTGCGCCTCGTCGAGGTCGGCCGCGATCCGGTCCTGGCGGGCCTCCAGGATCTCCGCGACCCGCGGCAGCGCCTTGCGGCTCAGCAGGTAGTAGAGGGTCGCAAAGCAGACGATCAGCCAGAAGATCTGGCTGGCGAAGGTCGAGACTTCGATCTGCGGCACGGATCCGGTCCGAAGCGATCAGCGAAGCCGCGGCCGGCGCCCGAGAGCGCGCCGCGCTGCGCGGTGGGCCTAGCCGAACAGCACGATGAACGCGACGAGCAGCGCGTACAGGCCGATCGCCTCGACCAGCGCGAAGCCGATCCACATCAGCGCCGCGACGCGCGACTGGATCGACGGATTGCGGCCGATCGTGGCGATGGTGGTGGCGAACACGTTGCCGATGCCGACGCCCACGCCGCCGAGGCCAATGGCGGCCAGGCCGGCACCGATCATCTTCGCCGCATCGAGTTCCATCAGAGGCTCCTTCTCGTCGCAAGGATGGTTGAGATTGGTTGGCGGCGACCGGCCTTCGCTCTCAGTGCAGGTGGACCGTGTCCTGGAGGTAGATGCAGCTCAGCACCGCGAACACATAGGCTTGCAGGAAGGCGATCGCGAATTCGAGCCCGGTCAGGCCGATCGTGAGGGCCAGCGGCGCGATGCCGAGCACCCCCAGCGCGATGATGAAGCCGGCGAACGTCTTGATCATGATGTGGCCGGCCGTCATGTTGATCGCGAGACGCAGGGACAGGCTGACCGGCCGTACCAGATAGGACAGGATCTCGATCGGCACGAGCAGCGGCATGACGTAGATCGGGCAGCCGCGCGGCGCGAACAGGCTGAAGAAGTGCAGGCCGTGCCTCACGATGCCGATGATCGTCACCGCGGTCACCACGAAGATCGCCATCGAGAAGGTGACGATGATGTGGCTCGTGTAGGTGAAGCTGCCGGGAATCAGGCCGAGCACATTGCCGAACAGGACGAACATGAACAGGGTGAAGATGAACGGGAAATACTTGCGCCCGTCCTTGCCCACCGTGCTGCCGACCATGTCGGCGATGAACTCGTAGGTCAGCTCG
>DASUGG010000341.1:0-14979 GCA_036274135.1 Geminicoccaceae bacterium | reverse complement strand
GATGTCCGCACGCGCACCCGGCCGGCGCGGCGCCGCGCGCGCCAGGGCCGGGAAAAGCCGAACGGCACCGGACCGGTCGTGATGCGTGTGGCCCTATGGTGGCGCGGTCTCTCCCCCGTGATGCGGGCGGCACTTCTGATGCTGCTCGGCAGCAGCTGCGTCGCCGCCCAATGGAGCGGGATCCGGATCGCATCGGCAAGCCTGCATACGTTCGAGGTCGTGCTGTTCCGCAACCTGATCGGCTTTCTCGTGATCCTGCCCTTCCTCGGGCGACTCGGGCTGCACACGCTGCGCACCCGCGAGCCCGGCCGGCTCGCCCTCACCAGCCTGGGGCTGCTGGCGGCGATGCTCTGCTTCTTCGTCGCGGTCGCCGAGATGCCGCTCGCCGAGGCCATGGCGCTGTCGTTCACCAAGCCGCTGTTCGCGACGCTCGGCGCGGCGCTGCTGCTCCGCGAGGTGGTGCGCGCGCGCCGCTGGAGCGCGGTCCTGGTGGGCTTCCTCGGGGTGCTGATCGTGCTGCGGCCCGGGACGCAGACGATCTCGGTGTTCGCAGTCCTGCTCCTGCTTTCGTCCCTGCTCACCGCCGGCGTCACCCTGCTGATCAAGCGCTTGGCCGCGACCGAGAGCGCCACGACCATCGTGCTCTATCAAGCTCTGTTCATGACGGCGTTGTCGCTGCCGCTAGCGCTGCTGCACTGGCGCATGCCGACGCTTGCCGAGCTGCCGGCCCTGATCGTCGTGGGCGCGCTCGGCACCGTCAGCTGGCTGTGCGTGACGCGCGCCTTCGCCCTGGTCGACGCCTCGGTGGTGATGCCGTTCGAGTTCGCCCGGCTGCCGCTCACCGCCCTGGCTGGGTACCTGCTGTTCGCCGAGGTGCCGACATTGTGGACCTGGCTCGGCGGCGCCGTGATCTTCGCCTCGACCGTCTACATCACGCATCGCGAGATCACGGCGTCCGCGTCGACGCGCGCGGCGGCCACCGCCGCAACGGACAGCGAGAGCGTGAAGACCATGCCCTGATCTGCGGTCGAGCGTGCCAGCCCCGGCGTCCTTCCGGGCCGTCATGTGAGCGGTTGCGCCGAGCCATCCCAGCCCGCATGCTTGCCGCGACGCCGGGAGGAAGCGCCGATGCGACTGATCCTGCTGCTGTTGGATTCGTTGAACCGCCATGCGCTGCAGAGCTATGGCGGCACCACGGTCAAGACCCCGAATTTCACACGCCTCGCGAGCCGGGCCGTGCGCTTCGATGGCCATTATGTCGGCAGCATGCCCTGCATGCCGGCGCGGCGCGACCTCCACACCGGGCGCCTCAACTTCCTGCACCGCAGCTGGGGTCCGCTCGAGCCGTTCGACAACTCGTTTCCGGTGCTGTTGCGGCAGGGCGGCATCTATTCCCACCTGATCTCCGATCACTACCATTACTTCGAGGACGGCGGCTGGAGCTACCACCAGCGTTACAGCACCTGGGATTTCGTGCGCGGCCAGGAGGCCGACAAGTGGAAGGCGATGGTGCAGCCGCCGCTCGAGCGCTTCGCCGAGATCTACCACCCGCAGCAGTTCGAGACCGACCCGCAGGGCTTCCGCTTCCAGCACATGGTCAACCGCGACTCGATCCGCGAGGAACGGGATTTTCCGGCCGTCCAGTGCTTCGAGCGTGCCCTCGCGTTCCTCGAAGACAACCGCGGCGCGGACGACTGGCTGCTGCAGCTCGAGACCTTCGACCCGCACGAGCCGTTCTTCGCTCCCGCCCGCTTTCGTGAGGACTATCCGACCAACTATGGCGGGCCGATCCTCGACTGGCCGCGCTACCGCAAGGTCGTGGAGAATCCCGACGAGATCGCCGAGCTGCGCGCCAACTACGCCGCGCTGGTGGCGATGTGCGACCACTATCTCGGCCGACTGCTCGATGCGATGGACCGCCACGACCTGTGGCGCGACACCGCCCTGATCATGACCACCGATCACGGCTTCCTGCTCGCCGAGCACGACTGGTGGGGCAAGAACCGGATGCCGTTCTACGACGAGATCGCCCATATCCCCCTGATGATCTACCACCCCGATGTCGCGGCGCAGGGCGGCCGGTGCAGGGCGGCGCTGACCCAGACGATCGATCTGATGCCGACCGTCCTGGAGATGCTCGGCCAGCCGGTGCCACCGGCGGTTCGCGGCCGCTCGATCCTGCCCCTGCTCGAAGGCGAGACCACGATCCGCGACGCCGCCCTCTACGGCATCTTCGGCGGCGCGACCAACGTCACGGACGGCCGCTACACCTATTTCCGCTATCCGAAGGATCTGTTCGACCAGGAACTCTACGAATACACGCTGATGCCGACCCACATGCACGACTTCTTCGCGCCCGCCGAGTTCGATGGCGCGCGGCTAGCCGACCCCTTCGACTTCAGCAAGGGCCTGCCGATGCTGCGCCTGCCGGCGCGCCGCGAGGCGAGGCGGCCGCCGACCCAGGGCGGCGGTCTCGAGGATGCGGTAACCGTGCTCTATGACACGCAGGCCGACCCCGGCCAGACGGCGCCGCTCGCCCTGCCCGAGGTCGAGCAGCGTCTGATCCAGCAGATGCTCGCCCTCATGCGCGCCCATGACGCGCCGGCAGAGGCCTACGCGCGGCTCGACCTGCCGCCGCCCTGAGCGCGCGAAACCCTCAGGCGGCGCGGCCGCGCGCGTCGACCGGCCAGAGGTCGACCAGCACGTTGCCGCGCACGCAATGATAGTGGTCGTAAAGGTTCACCGTCGGGTCGCAGTGCGGCACCTCGCAGACGATCAGCGTGCCGCGCGCCAGGTTGCCGCCGTCCGGCAGGTTGGCCCGGCCGAACTCGTCGCCGAAGCGGCCGTAGGTGGCTCCTTCCGGCGCGCCCGCGACGATGACGGGCGGCGGCCCGTCCATGGCGAAGCTCTTCGAGCCGGCATCGGTCGTGACGAAGCCGCTCTGGTTGGCGCTGACGACGCGGGTGTGCACGAACAGCGACCGGCGAAACGGCCGGGGGTTGTCGGGGTTCATCACCACCTGGTCGTACTGGACGTCGCAAAAGATGTACGAGCCGACTTGCAGGTCGGTCATGATGCCGAGCTCGTGATCGAAGTCGTGGCTGCCGGTGCCGCTGCCGGTGACGATCTCGGACGGCGAGCCGGCCTCCGCGAGCGCGTCGCGTATGCGGCCGAGCCGCGCGACCGCCGCATGCGATTGCTCGCGCCGCTCGCGGTAGTCCTCGATGTGCTGGACGTGGCCGGCGTAGCCCTGCACGCCGCGAAAGCGGAGCGAGGGCCGCCCGGCGATCAGCCTGCCGATCTCCACCGCGGCGGCCTCGCTGGTGACGCCGAACCGGTGCGATCCGACGTCGGCGACGATCAGCACCGAGAGGACCTGCCCGGCAGCGACCGCCGCATCCGCGAGCTCTTTCGCGTTACCGGCGTCGTCGACCACGACGGCCAGATCCTCCGTCGTCGCGTTCAGCGCCAGGAGCCGCCGGATCTTGTCCTCGCCGAGCACGGGCGAGGTCAGCAGGAGGCGGTCCAGCCCACCCGCCGCCAGCGCCTCGGCCTCGCCCAGCTTGGCGCAGCACAGGCCGACTGCACCGGCTTCCATCTGGCGCCGGCCGATCGCGATCGACTTGTGGGTCTTGGCGTGCGGCCGCAGCCCGATACCGCGCTCGCGCGCCAGCGCCGCCATGGTCGCGACGTTGTGGTCGAAGGCGTCGAGGTCGAGGACCAGCGCCGGCGTGTCGAGACGCCGGCGCGACCCGGCCTGGCCGAGCAGACTGTGGTTGAACGCCAAGCTGGGATGCATCGCCTCGCCTCCGACGGAATGGGATCGCCCCATCACAACCGGAGCCTCGGCCTGACGCAACCCCCAACCCGAGCCGGTGGCACCGTTTCCGCCTGCAGGCTAGGCCTCGCGCGGTCGCTTGGTCCTGGCGCGGCGCGTCGGCGCCTTCTTCGGCCGCCCCAGACCGGTGCGCCGGGCGATCTCGGAGCGCATCTCGACATAGCTCGGCGCGGTCATCGGGTAGTCGCTCTTGAGCGCGAACATCTCGCGATACTCGGCGGGCGCCAATCCATGCGCCGCCGCCAGATGGCGCTTGAGGAGCTTCTGCTTCTTGCCGCAGATCAGGCAGGTGATGTGATCGCGACCGATCGATCGGCGGACCGCTACCACCGGTTGCGGCTTGGCAGGCGCGGCCTCGGCCTGCTCGGTACCCAGGGCTGCCAGTTTTCCCGCAACCGACCCGATCAGGCCCGGTACTTCCGCCGGCAAGATTTGATGATGCGAGACATAAGCGGAGACAATCTCGGCTGTCATCTCGGCCAAAGCGGAATGCTCCAACTGTTCGCTCACGCCTGTCACCTCTTCGATACGTGATTGCGGACGAACAACTGGCACCTTCGGACAGCTTTTGCAACTCAAAGTCTACCGGGGCGGGTCATCTTTCTGCACCACGACTCATCTGCACGACCATACCGCCGAGGCTGGCAGGGCTCGCTTGCCCGCGCCGAGCGCGCAGCGCCGGTCGCGTCGCGGCGGGCACGCGCCCGCCGGGCGCGGGCACGTGACTTTGCCTCGCGATGGCCGCATGGTGGGGTGCGGCACGACGAACGGGCAAGACATGACCGACGCTGACGATCCGATCGCCTTCGAGCTGTTCCGCAACGCGATCTTCGCGATTGCCGACGAGATGGCGCTCACCATCTTCCGCACGACCTATTCCGGCGTGCTCAAGGACAACATGGACTATTCGACGGCGTTCTGCGATGCCGAGGGCAAGCTGGTGGCGCAGGGGCTGACTCTGCCGGGGCATCTCGGCGCGATCCCGACCGCGCTCGAGGCCGTCGTGGCCCGCTATCGCGACGACATGGCGCCGGGCGACGCGTTCGCGATCAACGATCCGTTCGAGGGCGGCATGCATCTGCCCGACATCTTCGTCTTCAAGCCGCTTTACTTCGAAGGCGAGCGGATCGCGTTCGCCGCCACGATCTGCCACCATACCGACGTCGGCGGCCGGGTCGCCGGCTCGAACGCGTCCGATTCGACCGAGATCTACCAGGAGGGCCTACGCATCCCGCCGCTCAAGCTCTACGAGGCGGGCAGGCCCAACGCCACGCTGTTCGCGATGATCGAGAAGAACGTGCGGGTGCCGGTCAAAGTGTTCGGCGACCTGCGCGCCCAGCTCGCCGCCTGCCACATCGCCGAGCGCCAGTTCCTGGAGCTCGTCGCGCGCCACGGCGCTGCCCGGACCCGCCGCTACATGGCCGACGTGATCGACCACGCCGAGCGCATGACGCGAAGCGCCTTGCGCGATCTGCCCGACGGCCAGTGGAGCTTCGAGGATTGGATCGACGACGACGGCGTCGACGTCGACAAGCCGATCCGGCTGTTCGTCACGATGACCAAGCAGGGCGACCGGATGCTGGTCGACTGGACCGGCACCGACCCGCAGGTCAAGGGCGCGATCAACAACACGCTCTCCTACACCAAGGCCGCGAGCTATACCGCGATCCGCTCGGTGCTGCCGGCCAACATTCCTAACAACGAGGGCGTGTTCCGGGCGATTGAGGTCGTGGCGCCGCCCGGCACGATCGCCAACGGCGTGCTGCCGGCCGCCTGCGCCGCGCGCGGCCTGACCGGCTTTCGCATGGTCGACTGCGCCTTCGGCTGTCTCGCCATGATGCTGCCGGACAAGGTGTTCGCGGCATCCGACGGCGGCAACACCGGCATCTCGATCGGCGGCTACCATGCTGACCGCTCGCCCTTCATCTATGTCGACTTCACCTGCGGCGCCTGGGGCGCCCGGCCCTGGGCAGACGGCCTGGACGGCAACTCCAACATGTTCGCCAACATGGCGTCGCACTCGGTCGAGGTAACCGAGGCCGAGCAGCCGATCCGCATCGAGGCCTATGAGTTCGTGCCGGACAAAGCCGGCCCGGGCAGGTTCCGCGGCGGCGTGCCGTTCCGGCGCGACTACCGCTTCCTCGAGCGGGAGGGCGTCCTGCAGGTCCGCTCCGACCGCCACCGCTTCCCGCCCTACGGCCTCTATGGCGGCCAGCCGGGCAGGCCGTCGCAGAACTGGCTCAACCCCGAGACCGAGAACCGTCCTCTGCACTCCAAGCTCACCATGACGATCCGGGAGGGCGAGGTGTTCCGGCACGAGGTCGCCGGCGCGGGCGGCTACGGCGATCCGCTGGAGCGCGATCCCGCCGCCGTGGCGCGCGACGTGCTGAACGAGGTGGTGAGCCGTGCCGCGGCCGCCGCCGACTATGGCGTGGTGCTCGACGACGAGGGGCGCGTCGAGCCGCAGGCGACCGAGCGCCTGCGCGCCGAGCGGCGCCGCGCGCGCGGCTGGACCGACGTGCCGGCCGTGACCCGGGTCGGAGACGATCATCATGGGGAGTGACATGCGTTTTCGCGTCGGTGTCGACATCGGCGGCACCTTCACCGACATCGTGCTGCTGGCCGAGGACGGCACCACGCGCACCAGGAAGGTCTCGTCCAGCGTCGACGACTATGCCCGTGCCATCGCCGAAGGGCTCGCCCGGCTGTTCGAGGAGGAGGGCGTCGACGGTGACGACATCGAGGAAATCCGGCACGGCACGACGGTCGCCTCGAACGCGATCCTCGAGCACAAGGGGGCGCGCACCGGCCTGATCACCACGAGGGGCTTTCGCGACGTCCTGGAGATCCGCAACCTCCGCATGCCGCGGCTCTACGACATGGGCTGGACCAAGCCGCCGCCGCTGGTGCCGCGGCATCTGCGGCTGCCGGTCGACGAGCGCATCGGCGCGCGCGGCGAGGTGATCCGGTCGCTCGATCCCGCCGATGCCGAGCGCGCCGTGCGGCGGCTGCTGGATCAGGGCATCGAGGCGCTCGCGGTGTGCCTCGTCAACTGCTTCGCCAACCCGGCGCACGAGCAGATGATCAAGGAGGCGGCGCGCCGGCTGGCGCCCGATCTTCCGCTCTCGCTCAGCTCCGAGGTCCTGCCCGAGATCAAGGAGTACGAGCGCACCTCGAGCACCGTGATCAACGCCTATTTGATGCCGATCGTCGGCCGCTACCTGGTGCGGCTCGAGACCGACCTGACGGTCAGAGGCGTGCAGGCGCCGCTCCTGATCATGCAGTCGAACGGCGGGCTGATGGGCGCCACGGCGGCGGCACAGAAACCGATGCACATCGTCGAATCCGGCCCGGCGGCCGGGGTGGTCGGGGCGCAGGCGCTCGGCCGCGCCGCCGGCATCGATCACCTGATCAGCTTCGACATGGGCGGCACCACGGCCAAGGCCGGCATCATCGAGCGCGGCGAGTTCTCCCGTGCGCTCGAGTACCAAGTCGGCGGCGGCATCATGAGCGGCTCGCGGCTCCTGACCGGCGCCGGCTACCTCCTGAAGGTGCCGGCGATCGATCTCGCCGAGGTCGGCGCCGGCGGCGGCTCCCTGGTGCGCATCGACTCCGGCGGCTCGATGATCGTCGGCCCCGACAGCGCCGGCGCGGTGCCGGGGCCGGTCTGCTACGACACCGGCGGCAGCGAGCCCACGGTCACCGATGCGAGCCTGATCCTCGGCCACCTGAATCCCGATTTTCTGGTCGGCGGCGCCCTTCGCCTGAACGGCGAGCGCGCGCGAAGAATTTTTGCCGAGCGGATCGCGACGCCGCTTCGTCTGTCCCTCGAGCACGCCGCCTACGGCGCGCAGCGTCTCGCGAGCGCCAGCATGATGCGCGCGATCCGCGCCGTCTCGATCGAGCGCGGCCGCGATCCGCGCGACTACGCGTTGTGCGCGTTCGGTGGCAACGGCCCGGTCTTCGCCTGCACGATAGCCGGGGAACTCGGCATGCGGAAGGTTCTGGTGCCGCCCTCCCCCGGCCTGTTCTCCGCCTTCGGCCTGCTCTACGCCGACGTCGAGCACCACTATGGCCGGACCTTCCGAAGGCTGCTGCCCAGCGTCGATCTGGAGCTCCTGAACGGGGCCTGGGCGCAGATCGAGGGGCAGGCGCGCGACGAATTGGCGGCCGAGGGCTTTGTCGGCGAGCGGGTCGCCGTCCGACGGCTGGCGAGCCTGCACTACCAGGGCCAGACCTTCGATCTCACCGTGCCGGTGCCGGACGGCCGGCTCGGCGCCACCGAGGTCGACGCGATCGCGGAGGCGTTCGGCCGCGAGCACGAGCGTACCTACGGTCACCGCGCCGGCGAGGACGAGCCGGTCGAGCTGACCGAGATCCGGCTGACCGCTCGCGGCATCGCCGAGCGGGCGGTCATGCCGCGCAGCCCGTGCCTCGCCGAGACCGCACGCGAGGTGCCGCACGTCCGGAAGGCTTATTTCGGCCCGGACGCCGGCTGGTTCGACACCTCGGTGCTGACGCGCGCCGATCTCGCCACGCCGCGCCGGGGCCCCTGCATCGTCGAGGAATACGACGCGACCTGCGTCGTGCCGCCGGGCGCTTCGGCCTCGCTCGATGCGATCGGCAGCATCCTGATCGAGCTCTGAGCCGGCGGCGACCGGCAGGGGCGGCAGGCGTGCGGCGTTAGGAACCTGGTCATGTCCTGGCGCTACGATGGCGCCGTCCGCCGCCGCGGACGACCCTGCAGCCTTGACGGCGCATGGCCACGACCACCACTTGTGCCTTTCCTGGCAGACAAAGGACCGCCTGCATGTCCGAAATCCGGACCATTCTCGACTTCCTGGCGCTGGCCGAGCGGCTGAAATGCGAATTGCGCCACAGCTGGCTCTCGAACGGCCGCCAGGAGAGCGTCGCCGAGCACAGCTGGCAGATGGCGCTGATGGCCATGCTGATGCACCGCCATCTCGAGGTGCCGGTGGACCTCGGCAAGACCTTGAGGATGATCCTCACGCACGACCTCGTGGAAGCCGAGGTCGGCGACGTGCCGTTCTTCGACCGCAGCGAGCGCAGGGCCATGAAGGCGGAGCGCGAGCGGGCCGCGATCGAGCTGATCCGGACGCGGTTGGGCAATGCGGTCGGCCAGGAGATCTACGACCTCTGGAACGAGTACGAGGCGAAGCAGACGCCGGAGGCGAAGTTCGCCGGCGCCCTCGACCATCTCGAGGTGCAGGCACAGCACAACCTCGCCGACATCCGTACCTGGACGCCGATCGAGTACGATCTGGTCTACACCAAGATGGACCGGGCCTGCGCCCACGACCCATTCCTCGCCGCCTTCTGCGACGCGGTGAAGGAGCAGTCGGAGGAGAAGATGCGCACCGCCGGTATCGACGTCGACGGCGTCAAGCGGCGCCTGGCAGTAGGTTCCTGACGGGGCTAGTCGGCTTCCGGCAGCGGCTGGATGTACGCCGCCAGGAGCCGCCGCCACGCCTCGCGATTGCCGTAGTCGCCCGGCGAGGCCTGCGAGGCTCGCCGCCCTTCGACTTGCGCCTGTTGGCTCGCGTCGGCGCGCTCGGCTCCGCCCTTGGCGCCCCCCGCCTGCCGCCACGCCGGCGCACGCTCGCGGTCCATGCTGGTCTCCATAACGATCGTAGGTTTTTCATCCTATCACAGCGATGGGCCAATTGCACGCGTCCTTTGCGAGACGATGGTCGCTGCTGTCTGGCTCGATCGTCGCGCGCGAGCTGGCGATGGTGGTCCTGTTGATCCTGGTTTCCGGCATCGCGCCCTGGCTGCCGGCGCTGATCGGCCGCTGAGCTCGCCGCGCAAGCACGGCATCGCCCGGTATTTTCGTTTGACGGCTGCGGGCTTCAGGGGCGATGCATGGGCGCCTGCAGCATCACCGGGGGAGGGTGATGGCCTACCTGCCGATAGATCAGTACGGGCTGATCGGCGACATGCACACGGTCGCCCTGGTCGCCGTGAATGGCTCGATCGATTGGATGTGCGTGCCGCGTTTCGATTCGCCGAGCCTGTTCTGCGCGATTCTCGACGATAAGAAGGGCGGCTTCTTCCGCATTGCGCCGGTCGATGAGGGGGACGTCACCTACAAGCAGTTCTACTGGCCGGCGACCAACGTTCTCGTGACGCGGTTCCTGTCCGATCAGGGCGCTGCGGAGCTGACCGACTTCATGGCGGTTGGCGAGCACCGGCGGAATCGCCGCCGGCTGATCCGGCGCATCACCTCGCTGCGCGGCGCGATCGACATCCGCGTCGAATGCCGGCCCGCCTTCAACTTCGCCCGCGACCCCCACGAAACGGTCATCGTGGAGCGCGGCGCCGAATTTCACGGCAGATCCCTGCATGTCGGCCTGGCGACCCGGATGCCGCTGCGCGCCGAAAGTGACGGCGTGGTCGCCGAGTTCACCCTGTCGCCAGGCGAGAGCGCGAGCTTTGTGCTGCACGAGCTCGCCAGCAAGGAGAGCTGCAGCGAGCATCTCTCGGAGGACGGCGCGGAGGAAGCCTTTCGCGACACCGTCGCCTTCTGGCGCCATTGGATCTCGCAATGCACCTATCGCGGCCGCTGGCGCGAGATCGTGAGCCGCTCGGCCCTGGCGCTGAAGCTCCTGACCTACGAGCCAACCGGCGCGATCGTCGCGGCGCCGACCTGCTCGCTGCCCGAAGGCATCGGCGGCGCGCGCAACTGGGACTACCGCTACACCTGGGTGCGCGACTCGGCATTCACGGTGTATGCCTTCCTGCGCCTCGGCTTCACCGAGGAGGCCAAGCGCTTCTTCCAGTTCATCTCCGGGGACTGTGCGTCGCAGTCGGATGCCTCGCTGCAGGTCATGTACGGCATCGACGGCAAGCAGGACCTGACCGAGGAGGTGCTGGACCACCTCGACGGCTATATGGGATCGCGGCCGGTGCGGATCGGCAACGGCGCCTACAACCAGCTGCAGCTCGACATCTACGGCGAGCTGCTGGACGCGGTCTACCTCTTCAATAAGTACGGCCAGCCGATCGGCTACGACCCGTGGCTGGGCATCTGCCGGATCGTCGACTGGGTGTGCGACAACTGGCAGCAGAAGGACGAAGGGATCTGGGAGGTGCGCGGCGGCGCACAGCACTTCGTCTATTCCAAATTGATGTGCTGGGTCGCGGTCGACCGCGCACTGAAGATCGCCGACGCGCGCTCCTTCCCCGGCAACCGCGACCGGTGGCTCAAGGTACGCGACCAGATCTATCAGACGATCATGGACAAGGGCTGGAGCGAGAAGCGCCAGGCCTTCGTGCAGCATTTCGACAGCGACGCGCTCGACGCCGCCAACCTGATGATGGTGCTGGCGCTGTTCGTCTCGCCGATCGATCCGCGCATGCTCAAGACGCTGGACGCCATGCTGCTGCCGCCCGAGCAGGGCGGGCTGGTCGCCAACAACCTCGTCTACCGCTACAACCTGGAGCAGTACGCCGACGGACTGACGGGCCGGGAAGGCACCTTCAACATCTGCACCTTCTGGCTCGTCGAGGCGCTGACCAGGGCCGGCCGGTTCGAGCCGGCGAGGCTCGAGGAGGCGCGCCTGATGTTCGAGCGCATGCTGGGCTTCGCCAACCATCTCGGCCTGTTCGCCGAGGAGACCGCGCCGACCGGCGAGGGGCTCGGCAACTTCCCGCAGGCGTTCACCCACCTCGCCCTGATCAGCGCCGCGGTCAACCTCGACCGCGCTTTGGGCAACGCGCCCTGAGCGCCCGGCCGCAACGCCATGCCACCCGTGCTGCACTGGTTTCGCCAGGATCTGCGCCTTGGCGACAACCCCGCGCTCAGCGCCGCGGTGGCGGGCGGCGGGTCGGTGATCCCCGTGTTCGTGCTCGACGAGCAGACGCCGGGCGCCTGGACGCCGGGCGCCGCCAGCCGCTGGTGGCTGCATCACAGCCTCGCGGCGCTCGGCGAATCGCTGCGGCAGCGGGGCGCCCCGCTGGTCCTGCGGCGCGGTCCGGCGCTGGAGGTGCTGCCCCGGCTGGCCAAGGAGAGCGGCGCCGGTGCGCTCTTCTGGACCCGCTGCTACGAGCCCTATGCCGCCCGGTTGGAAGCGGCGCTGGCCTCCACTCTCGCCGAGCGGGGGATCGAATGCCGGCGTTTCGGCGGCAACTTACTGTACGAGCCCGAGGCTATCGCGACGGCGGACGATCAGTCCTTTCGCGTCTTCACGCCGTTCTGGCGGGCCTGCTCGCGCCGGCCCGAGCCCAAGCCGCCGCTCGCGGCGCCGGAGCGGATCCCGGCCGCCACCGAGCCGCCGCGAAGCGAGCGCCTCGAGGACTGGCAACTGCTGCCGGTGCCGGACTGGGCAGGCGGGCTGCGGGCGAGCTGGACGCCCGGCGAGGCGGGCGCGAAGGCGCATCTCACCGCCTTCGTCGACGGCGCGCTCGCCCGCTACGGCAAGGAGCGGGATCGCGTCGATCTGGCGGCGACCTCGCGACTGTCGCCGCATCTGCATCACGGCGAGATCAGCCCGCGCCAGTGCTGGCACGCCGCGAGCGCGGTACCGGGCGCCCGCGCGTTCCTCCGCGAGCTGGGCTGGCGGGAGTTCTCCTACCACCTCCTGCACCACTTCCCGACGATGCCCGAACGGTCGTTCCGGCCGGAGTTCGAGCATTTCCCGTGGCACTCCGACCGCCGCCTGCTCGAGCGCTGGCAGCGGGGCCTGACCGGCTTCCCGATCGTCGACGCGGGCATGCGCGAGCTCTGGCACACGGGCTGGATGCACAACCGCGCCCGCATGGTGACCGCATCCTTCCTGACCAAGCACCTGCTGACGCCCTGGCAGGACGGCGAGGCGTGGTTCTGGGACACTCTGGTCGATGCCGACCTCAGCAACAACGCGGTCAGCTGGCAGTGGGTCGCCGGCTGCGGCGCCGACGCCGCGCCATACTTCCGCATCTTCAACCCGGTGCTGCAGGGGCAGAAGTTCGATCCCGAGGGGGATTATGTCCGGCGCTGGCTGCCCGAGCTCACAAAGCTGCCGACCGCAGACCTGCACGCGCCATGGCAGGCATCCGAGCCAACCCTGCGCGATGCGGGCGTGCGCCTGGGGGAGAACTATCCTCGCCCGATCGTGGATCATCGCGAGGCGCGCCGCCGCGCGCTCGCCGCCTACGAGGAGGTCAAGGAGGGCCGCTGGGACGGGGCGTCGGCGAGCTCCGGCAACTCCTTGCCCGCGGGCGCGCCGGCATTGCCAAAGCGGCGATAGACGAAAGCCGGCGGAGCGCCGGCGGCCGCGGCGCACGCGGTCGCTACCATCTCGTCGTGCAGCGGCGACAGCGAGCAGGCGGGGTCCGTGGCCTCGGGCCGCCCGGCGATCGCGAAGGCCTGGCAGCGGCACCCGCCGAAATCCAGCGTGCGCCGCTCGCAGCTGCGGCAGGGCTCGGACATCCAGTCGGTGCCACGGAACGCGTTGAACGCCGCGGAATGATACCAGATGTCGGCGAGCCGCCGCTCGGTCACGGAGTCGAACCGTAGCGACGTGATCGTCTCGGCCGCGTGGCATGGCAGAACCTTGCCCGAGGGCGTGACGTTGAGGTTCTGGCGCCCCCAGCCGCCCATGCAGGGCTTCGGATAGCGCGCATAATAATCCGGCACGACATAGTCGATCGCGAGCACGCCCTTCAGCCGCTCGCGCGCCGCGCGGACCAACTCCATCGCGCGCTCGGTCTGCTCGCGCGTGGGCATCAGCGCGGCCCGGTTCACGAGCGCCCAGCCGTGATACTGCACATGGGCGACCTCGAGGCGCTGCGCCCCGACCTGGTCCGCGAGGTCGATGATCTCCTCGAGGTGATCAAGGTTCTGGCGATGCACCACGGCGTTGATGGTGAGCGGCAGCCCGGCCGCCCTGACCATCGCCGCCAGCCGCAACTTCTTGCGGTGGCCGTCGTGATAGCCGCCGATCCGATCGGCATCCGCGGTGCGGCTGTCCTGAATGCTGAGCTGGAGATGGTCGAGCCCCGCCGCGACCAGCGCGTCGAGCCTGGCCTCATCGAGCAGGATGCCGGACGTGATCAGGTTGCTGTACTGGCCGAGCAGAGCGGCATGACGCACGAGGTCGACGAGATCGCGCCGCGCCGTCGGCTCGCCGCCGGAGAAATGGACCTGCAGCACGCCGAGCGCGCCGGCCTCGTCGAGCACCCGCCGCCAGGTCGGCGTATCGAGCTCGACACCGGCCCGCTCCAGCTCGACCGGGTTCGAGCAGTAGGGGCACTGCAGCGGGCAGCGGTGCGTGAGTTCCGCAAGCAGCGAGACTGGAGGCGAAATCGCGACGTGCTCATACGCGACCATGGCACCCCGCTGCCGGTCGTTGTGTCATCCCTGGCGAACCCGCAACCGGCGCCCTGAGCCGCAGCGCCAGCCGCGGCTCAGCCGCCAGTTCGAGCTGTAAGCTTAGAGCTCGGCCGGAAAGTAAGCGTTGATCTCGCCGCCGCAGGCGATCTCAACGATCTTGGGGGTACGCCACTTCATGCTCTGCCTCCTCGGATCGGTGCCGTCGGGCACGCTCTCTGCCCCGGTAGCACCAAAGACAACTTGGCACCAACCGCGGCTCGGGGTCAAACGGTAAGATAGGCGTTGGGCGCGCGGCGACCAGGGCGAGAGGCCATGATCAGAGCGTCAACATGCCTTTGTCGGCGAGATCCTGCAGGAGGGCGCGGACGTCGCCGGCGACCTGGCCGGGGTTCGCCTCGAACGTCCGGGCGAGATCGCCGACGATCGCCGCCACCGTCGCTTTACCGTCGCAGCGCCTGAGGATCTCGAGGGCGATCTCGTCCGGCATCAGCACGCGCTCGGGCGCCAGCAGCACCCACGCGTCGCGCGCCTTATCGTGGCGCAGCCGGACGCCGGGCGCGAGCGCCGGCAGCGAGTCGTCGCCGACCACAGCGCGCCCGCTCATGCCGGCTCCGGCCGGAAGGCGCCGGGCGGCACCATGCCCGGCTCGACATAAGCCGCGTGCAGCGCATCGAGCTGCGCCCACAGCACGTCGCATTTGAACAGCAGCGCGTCGAGCACGGCCTGCTGCTGGTCCGGCCGCCTCGCCTCCCGCTTGACGTAGTCGAGCGCGAAATCGGCATCGCGCGGCGCCTGCGTCAGCCGCCTG
>DASUGG010000340.1:0-6890 GCA_036274135.1 Geminicoccaceae bacterium | reverse complement strand
CATCAGATAGTCCGTCACCGCGCTGATCTCGTCGCGCTCGGCGGCGATCCGGTCGCGCTGCTGCGCCAGCTGGTCGCGCTCCTCCGCCAGGCCGTCGCGCTCCCTGGCCAGGATGTCGCGCTCCGCCGCGAGGCGGTCCTTGACGAGGCTCACCGCGTCGCGCTCGCGCGTCAGCTGCGCCTCGATCTCGGCGGCCTGGTGCTCGGCGTTGCGGTAGTTGAGCGCGAAGGCCATCAGCAGGATGATGAAGAAGAACAGCATCCCGACCATCAGGTCGCTGACCGAGACGAGGTAGTTGCTGTCCTCGCTCTCGCCGCGCCAGGTGGGCGACGCGCTCCTCAGCTCAGTCCTCCTCGGCGCGGTCCAGCGCGCTGCTGAACAGCCTCGACGAGCGCGCCAGCTCCTCGTCGACGCGGCGTACGAAGCTGCGCACGCGCTCGTTGAAGCGCAGCACGTGCTGCCCGAGCTGCGCCAGCTCGGCCGTCAGCGCCGCGTCCTCGTGCGCGCCGCCGCCGAGCATGCTGCGGGAGCTGGCGGCGACGTCGCGGAAGGCGCGACCCAGCTCGCCGAGCTCGGTCCTGACCTCGGCCAGGCGGGCGACGCCCGCCTCGAGCTCGGCCGAGCTCGGTGCGGCGCCTGCGCCACTCGCCGACGCCCGGCGGTGGGCGCGGTAGGCGCGCCTGAGGTCGTCGAGGGCGGCGTCGATGCCGGCGTCCAGCGCGGCAATGCCGGCGCCCGAGGTCTCCAGCAGCTCGATCAGGTGCGGCAGCAGCCGTTCCGTCGCGCCATCGGCGCTCGGCTGGAGCCCGGCCTCGGGCGCGGCCGCCGGGGCGGCCAGGAAAGCCTCGCGCAGCAGCCGCAGTTCCTCGACGATCTGGCCAAGCGCGCCCTGGTCGAGCGTCCGTCCCGTGGTCTGGACGGCCGGGCTCGCGGGTCTGCCGTCCAGCAGGCGCGCGGCCACGGCGTCGTCGAGCCGGGCGATCCGCTCTGCCGCCCGCGCGAAGCCTTCGCGCATCGGCGCGATGGCGTCGAGCAGCTCGCTCGCCAGCCGCTCCTCGACGGTGTCCGGGATGGTGACGTGCAGATGCCGGCCGAGCCGGCGCAGCTGCAGGCTCTGATTGCGCATCTCCGCCAGCTGCACGGTGCCGAGATATTCCGGCGTCACCGGCACCAGGCGCTGCTCCAGCGCCGTGCACAGCGCGTCGAGCCGCTGGCCGAGGCGGTAGAGCTGGGTCTTCTCGCGCGACGAGTAGACAATCGAGGCGCCGAGCCCGGCGATCGAGGTCACGAACTTGAAGGTCGCGGCGCCCAGCAGGTCGCGCAACGCGTCCTGGGCCTGCTGGATGCTCGGCGCGGCCACCCCGGCGCTCGCGAAGTACAGCGCGGCGACGAGGCCCATGAAGGTGAACAGCAGTCCGAGCCCGACCAGGTAATTCGGTACGGCGGTATAGAAGCGCAGATTGACGCCGGCGGCGGTCACGATGCTCTCGTTGAGGTCGTCGCGCACGCGGCGCGTAGCGCCCAGCACGCCGTCCTCGCCCGGCACTGGCACCAGGGTCTGCGCGAACGCCCGCCACGCCTCGCCGATCGCCGGGTTCGCGGCGAGGCGCTGGTCGATGCTCGAGAAGCGGTCGTGCAGGGCGCGCGCGCTGGGCGCCTCCTCGACGACGCGCAAGGCGTCCTCGAGGCCCGCCAGCACGGGCCGCAGCCGCCGCCGGAAGTCCAGCCAGATCGCCAGCGCGCCGGCGATCAGCAGCGCCGACAGCGTCCACGGCACCCAGGACATGGCGAAGAAGCCGAACGCCAGGTCGATCATCTACGCCGCTTGCTCCCGCGCAGCCGCCTCGTCGCGCGGCGGCCGCCGTCCCGCTCTTTGCGCTGCGCCCGACACCACCACCGCGACCGTCGCCTCCAGGGTTGGCAAACAAGGTGAAGAAACCGTCAACGCCAACCGCAACTGATGCCCGGGGCGGCCAAGCGCCGTGCTCAGCTATGCCACATCCGCACACAATTTGACCATAAGATGAGCACTCGGCGCGATCAGTTAAACCGTAGTGTCAACTGCATCCACCACTTTTCACCTTTTGCTTGATGGGAATATCGGTCTCGGCTAAGGATGACAGACCGGCCAATTCGCCCAACCTTGCCGATAGGCGAGTTCCGATTGTCGAGCGCCAGCCGCAATGCCCAATGTGATAGTCATCGACGATCGGGTCACCAACCGGAACATCCTGACCCGGCTCGCCGCCTCGGTCGAGGAGGGTATCCAGGTCAAGGCCTTCGCGAGCCCGCAGGCGGCGCTCGAATGGCTGCCGCATGCCGCTCCGGATCTGGTGATCACCGATTACAAGATGCCCGGCATGGACGGAGCGGACTTCATCCGCGCCTTTCGCGCCCTGCCAGGGGCGACCGACGTCCCGGTCGTCGTCGTCACCGTCTACGAGGACCGCAACTACTGCTACCAGGCGCTCGAGGCCGGCGCCACCGACTTCCTGCTCAGCCCGGTCGACCACCTCGAGTTTCGCGCCCGCGCCCGCAACCTTCTGACCTTGCGCAAGCAGCAGAAGCTGCTCGAGCAGCGCGCCCAGGACCTGTCGCGGGAGCTGGCCAGCCACACCGAGCAGCACGAGGCGGCGCTGCGCGCCGGCGAGCGGCGGCTGCGCCGCCTGATCGACACCGTCCCCGCGACCATCAGCGCGGTCGATTCCGAGGGCCGCCTGACCCTGGTCAACAGCGCGCACCGCAAGATCTACGGCGTCGACCCGAGCAAGGCAATCGGCCGCAGCCTGATGCAGGTGCATGGCGAGGACTTCGCCACGCGCGATCTGGTCCTCAACGCCAAGGTGTTCGAGACCGGCGAGCCGCTGCCGAGCTTCGAGCAGGAGGTCGAGACCGGCGACGACGGGCGCATCCTTCTGACCACGAAGTCGCCGCTGTTCGACGACGCCGGCCGGGTCGCCGACGTGGTCACCGTCTCGCTCGACATCACCGATCTGAAGCGCGCGGAAGCGCAGATGCGCCGGCACGCCGGCCACGATCCGCTGACCGGCCTGCCGAACCGGGCGCTGTTCCAGGACTATCTGGAGCATGCGCTGGCGCGCGCGCGGCGCGCCGATTCGATGGCGGCGATCCTGCTGCTCGACCTGGACCGGTTCAAAGGCATCAACGACGCCTTCGGCCTGCCCTGCGGCGATCTTCTGCTGCAGGCGGTCGCGACGCGGCTGCAGGGCTGCCTGCGCGAGGTCGATCCGATCGCGCGGCTCGGCGGCGACGAGTTCCTGGTGCTGCAGACCGACGCCCGCAGCCACGAGGATCCGCGCGGCCTGGCGCGCCGCCTCAACGACTGCTTCGGCGAGCCGTTCATGATCAACGGCGAGGAGTTGCACAGCAGCGCCTCGATCGGCATCACCCTGTTCCCGGCCGACGGCCAGAGCCCCGAGCGCCTGATCAAGAACGCCGAGCTGGCGATGTATCGCGCCAAGTCGAACGGCCGCAACGGCAGCTGCTTCTTCGCGCCGCAGATGAACCTGGTGGCGCGCCGCACGGGCCTGCTCGAGCGCGAGCTGCGCCAGGCCTTCGCCGCCGACCAGTTCACGGTCCACTACCAGCCGCAGCGCGAGCTCAAGGGCGGCAAGATCGTCGGCATGGAGGCGCTGCTGCGCTGGCGCCACCCGCGACGCGGCATGGTCCGGCCGACCGAGTTCATCGGCCTCGCCGAGAACATCGGCCTGATCGCGCCGCTCACCGAGCGCGTGCTGTCGCGCGCCTGCCGCCAGCAGCGGCTCTGGCGGCATGCCGGCATGCCCTCCCTGCGCCTCTCGGTCAACCTCTCGCCGATCCAGTTCCGCGAGGGCGCCGTGGTCGCGCTGATCGAAAGCACGCTCGCCGAGACCGGCATCGAGGCGAGCTGCCTCGAGATCGAGCTGACCGAAGGCGTGATGCTCGAGAACAGCGAGACGGCGCTCGCCAATCTGCGCCACCTCAACCGCATCGGCGTGCGCTTCTCGCTGGACGACTTCGGCACCGGCTACTCGTCGCTCGCCTACGTCAAGCGCCTGCCGGTGCATCGCCTGAAGATCGACCAGAGCTTCGTGCACCGGCTGGGGCAGGACGGCCAGGACGAGGCGATCGTGCGGGCGATCGTCGATCTCGGCCATAGCCTGGAGCTCAAGGTCACGGCCGAGGGGGTCGAGACCGCCGACCAGCTCGAGCGCCTGACGCAGCTCGGCTGCGACGAGGCGCAGGGCGATCTGATCAGTCCGCCCTTGCCCGCCGACGCGTTTCAGGTTCTGTTTGCCAGTCAGCCGCTATCGATGGCGGCGCGAGGTTAGGCCTTGGGCCTGAGCCAGGCCAGATCCGATGCTCCAGCGGGGCGCGACGCCGGATCGGGCCGGCTGACCGAGACGCGCCGGATGCCGATCGCGATGGACGAGGAGCAGGCGGAACCGCAGCCCACGGCCGGGGGAGATCCTCGGCCCGTCGGCCTGTGGCGACGCCTGCGCGCCCGCCTCGCCAACCGCCCCGACAGCGAGCACGAGCAGATCCTGGTACGCGACGCGATCGCCATGGCGATCGTCGTCGGCTTCACCGCCGCCGCGCTCGGCGAGGTGCCGCCGCCGCGCGTCGGCGGGCTGCTGCTGATCGCCGGCGGCTATCTCCTCGGCGCGCTGCTGCTCCTGGCGCATCTGCTGCTCGACCCGCGGCCGCGTCCGGCGCGCCGCTATGTCGGCATGCTGCTCGACATGCTGGCGCTGACCGTGGTGCTGCTGCTCGGCGGCGCGACCTCGGCGATCTTCTACCCCTTCTATCTCTGGATCACGCTGGGCATGGGGTTCCGCTACGGCCGAAGCTATCTCCTGGTGTCGGCGGCGCTGAGCCTGGTGAGCTTCGGCGTCGTCGTCGCGGCGACCGACTACTGGCGCGAGCAGCCGGCCCTCGCGGCCGGCCTGTGGATCGCGCTGCTGGTGCTGCCGGCCTACGCCTCGACCCTGCTGATCAAGCTGACCGACGCGCTGGCGCGCGCCGAGGAGGCGAGCGTCGCCAAGAGCCGCTTCCTCGCGACCATGAGCCACGAGCTGCGCACGCCGCTGCATGCGATCATCGGCATGTCCGACATGCTGCGCGGCACGCGGCTCAACGACGAGCAGGAGGACATGGTGCGCACCGTGCGCAGCGCCGGCCGCACGCTGCTCGACATGATCTCCGATCTGCTCGACATCGCGAAGATTGAGTTCGGCAACGCCGAGGGCAGGACCGTCGAGTTCGACCTGCACGGCCTGATCGCCACGGTGCGCGCGCTGCTGCAGCATCAGGCGGCCGGCAAGGGGCTGGCGCTGCACGTCGAGATCGACCCGGCCGTGCCCTGGCGGCTGCTCGGCGCGGCGCGGCCGCTGCAGCAGATCCTCGTCAACCTGACCGCCAACGCGGTCAAGTTCACCGAGCGGGGTAGCGTCACGATCCGCGTCGCGGGCGACGACGTCACGGCGGAGCGCGTCGCGCTGCGCATCGAGGTCGAGGACACCGGCATCGGCATCCCGGCCGACGCGCAGGAGCGTATCTTCGAGCGTTTCGCGCAGGTCGACGAGTCGGTCACGCGGCGCTACGGCGGCACCGGCCTCGGCCTGTCGATCGCGCGCCAGCTGGCGCACATGATCGGCGGCACCCTGACGCTGAGCAGCGAGCTGGGCGCTGGCGCGCGCTTCGTCTTGCGGGTCGCCTTCGCCCGTCTGGCCGCGCCGGCGCGCACGCTGCACGGTCGGGTGGTGCTGGTGGGGCCGTTCGAGCTCACCTCCGGCTACTGCCGCCGCCTGATGGGCTGGGGGCTGGAGGCGGCGCCGGCGGCCGATCTGGCACGGGCCTGCGCGGCGCTCAATCGCGGCCAGCGGCACCGCGTCGTCCTGGTGATCGGCGCGCAGCCGGACGAGGCCGCGACCTGCGGCGCGGCGCTCGCCGAGCGGTTCGCCGGCGAGCCGCTCGATCTGATCCTGATCGGCGCCGGCGAGGGTACCGGCATGCCGCACTGTCTCGCGGCGCTGCCCCCGGATGTCGCCGACGAGCCGCTCTACAACGCGCTGCATGCGGCCCTCGCCGCGCCGGATGCACCCGCGGACGACGCCCTCACGGCGCCGTGGCGAGCCGGCGCGAGCCGCCGCGTGCTGGTCGCCGAGGACAACCGGACGAACCAGAAGGTGATCGAGCGGATGCTGCGCAGCGTCGGACACGAGGTCACCATCGTCGACAACGGCGAGCAGGCTCTCGCGGCGCTCGAGCGGGAGACCTTCGACGTCGTCCTGATGGATCTCAACATGCCGGTGATGGGCGGCCTGGACGCGATCAGGCTGCATCGCTTCGCGGCGAGCGGCGAGCGCATGCCGCGCTTCGTCGCCCTGACCGCCGACGCGTCGGACGAAACCCGGCGGCGGTCGGCGGAGGCCGGCATCGACGCCTACGTCACCAAGCCCGTTGAGGTGCGCGAGCTGCTGAGCCTGGTCGACCGGCTGACCCGGGAGCGCGGGCCCGTGCCGTCGGCCGAGCTCAAGACCAGCGCCGTCGTGGTGCCGCATCCGCGCATGGCGAGCGCCTTGCCGGTCCTCGACCAGGAATGCCTCGACCGCCTGCGGCAGCTGGACGACCAGGACGACTTCGTCGCCGACGTGATCGGCGACTTCCTTGAGGATGCCGCGGACCTGGTGCGCCAGATCGCCCGCGCCGCGGGCGATCGCGACGTCGCCACCTTCCGCGACTGCGCGCATGCCCTGCGCAGCAGCGCCGCGCATATCGGCGCCACCGCGGTCTTCGAGCTGTGCCTCGGCTGGCGCCGCATCACGGCGGAGGAGCTGGCCGAGCACGGCGCGAGCCACGCGGCCCGCCTCGAGTCAGCCTTCGAGCAG
>DASUGG010000339.1:0-5493 GCA_036274135.1 Geminicoccaceae bacterium | reverse complement strand
CTGCGCTGGAACGGCGGCGCCGCGGACCAGCCGCCGGTCGCGCTGATCGGCAAGGGCGTCTGCTTCGACAGCGGCGGCCTGTCGCTCAAGCCCGCCGGCGGCATGGAGGAGATGAAGTGGGACATGGGCGGCGCTGGCGCGGTCTACGGCGCCATGGCGGCGCTCGCCGGCCGCAAGGCGAAGGCGAACGTGGTCGGCGTGCTCGGCCTCACCGAGAACATGCCGTCCGGCCAGGCGCAGCGCCCGGGTGACGTGATCACCGCGATGTCGGGCCTGACCATCGAGGTCGTGAACACCGACGCCGAGGGCCGGCTGCTGCTCGCCGACGTGCTGCACTACGCCAGGGATCGGTTCAAGCCGCGCCTGATGGTCGATCTCGCGACGCTGACCGGCGCGATCGTGGTCGCGCTCGGCCATGAGCAGGCCGGCCTGTTCAGCAGCGACGACAAGCTCGCCGAGCAGCTCGCCGCCGCCGGCGCCGCGGTCGGCGAGAAGCTCTGGCGGATGCCGCTCGGCGAGGACTATGCCAAGCACATCAAGTCCGACATCGCCGACATCAAGAACGTCGGGCGCGCCCGCGAGGCGGGCGCCAGCGCCGGCGCGGTGTTCCTCGAGAGGTTCGTCGGCGACGTGCCCTGGGCGCATCTCGACATCGCCGGCGTGGCCTGGTCGAAGCGCGACCTGCCGCTCGCCGGCAAGGGCGCCACGGGCTTCGGCGTGCGCCTGCTCGACCGCCTGGTCGGCGAGCATTTCGAGGAGTGAGGCGCCGGGCCGCGGCATGAGCGCCGGCACCGAGGTCGGCTTCTACCACCTCACCCGCAGCGCGCTGGAGCCGGCGCTCGGCCGGCTGCTGGAGCGGGTGCTGGAAAGCGGCCTGCGCGCCGTGGTGCGGGCCAGCTCGGCCGAGCGCGCCGAGGCCCTGAGCCGCGCGCTCTGGCAGTTCGGCCGCGACAGCTTCCTGCCGCACGGCACCCGGGCCGACGGCAATGCCGAGCAGCAGCCGGTCTTCCTGACCGATCGGGAGGACTATCCCAACGGCGCGAGCGTGCTGGTGCTGGTCGACGGCGCCGAGGCCGACCCGGCCGCCTTCAGCCGCTGCCTCTATCTGTTCGACGGCAATGACGAGCAGGCGGTCGCGCGCGCCCGCGACCTGTGGCGGCGCTGGCGCGAGCGCGGCATGGCGCTGACCTACTGGCAGCAGACCGAACGGGGCTGGCAGAAAGGCATGGCCGCGGCTGCCGAGCCGTGAGCGATCCGGCCCCGACGATGCTCTTTGACGGCGGCGGGGGCTCGCGCTAAGCAGGCCTGCACCAGCGGGAGAAGAACATGGCCCTCGAGCGAACGCTGTCGATCATCAAGCCCGACGCGACCCGGCGCAACCTGACCGGTCAGATCAACGCGCGTCTCGAGGCCGCCGGGCTGCGGATCGTCGCGCAGCGCCGGATCCGCCTCAGCCGGGCGCAGGCCGAGGCCTTCTATGCCGTCCACAGGGAGCGGCCGTTCTATGCATCCCTGTGCGAGTTCATGACCTCGGGGCCGGTCGTGGTGCAGGTGCTGGAAGGTGAGCGGGCGATCGAGGTCAATCGCGAGGTCATGGGCGCCACCAACCCGCAGCAGGCGGCGCCGGGCACGATCCGCAAGGACTTTGCCGAATCCATCGAGGCGAACTCGGTGCACGGCTCGGACTCCCAAGGAACTGCCGCCTCAGAAATCGCGTTCTTCTTCGCAGGTGTCGACATCGTTGGCTGATCGCGGCGGCGATCTAATGAGCTGGTCAGCCTGAACCCGCCGATTGCTGCGTCAGGCCCGGCATATGGAGGAACCGATGACGTTTCAGAGTGCAGGACGTCTTGCGCTGCTCTTGTTGTTCGGCTCGATGTTGACCGGATGCGGCAATACTTGGTCGGGTCTGAAGGAGGATACCGGTGAGAACATGGAAGCGGTCGGCGGCTCGATGAGCTCGACCGGCGAGTCGATGCAGAAGTCGGGCGAGGAAGAGCAGAAGGCGCAATAGGCTCCACCGACGCGGCGCCTCGCACGGGCAGCCTTCCGTGGAGGCGCCGACGTCGCATCGCCGGGGGCGTATCAAGGAGACGCCGGATTGAGCATCACCGCGTCGGGTGCCGTGCCGTCGTCGATGACAGTCCGCTCGCCGATCACCCGTACGCGGCCGGAGGCTAGAAGTTCGAGCGCGATCGGATAGCAGCGATGCTCGGCTTCGAGCACGCGGGCGGCGAGGGAATGCTCCGTGTCGTCCTGGTGCACCGGCACGGCGGCCTGGGCGACGATCGGGCCGGCGTCCACCTCGGCGCGCACCAGGTGGACCGTGCAGCCGGTGAAGCGGACGCCCGCCGCGAGCACGCGGCGATGCGTGTCCAGCCCGCGGAACGCCGGCAGGAGCGAGGGATGGATGTTCAGCAGGCGGTCGCGCCAGCGCTCGACGAACCATGGGCTCAGCACGCGCATGAAGCCCGCGAGGCAGACGACCGAGATCGCCTGCTCGTGCAGGGTACGGTCGATCGCGTTGTCGAACCCCACCTGGGTCGCGAAGGCGCCGTGCGGGATCACCTCGGTGGCGATGCCGGCGGCGCGGGCGTGCTCGATGCCCGCGGCATCCGCGCGGTTGCTGATGACCAGCGCGATCTCGGCGCTGGCGGCGGGCCGTCCGCAGGCCTCGATCAGGGTCCGCAGGTTGGAGCCGCGTCCCGAGATCAGGACCGCCGTGCGCCGCCGCTCCGCCACCTATCGGTCCATGCCCTCGATCCGAACGCGCGCGGGCCCGTCGCCGGCGATCAGTTCGCCGATACGGGTGACCGTCTCGCCGCGCTCGCTCAGATAGCTGATCGTCGCGTCGGCATAGTCGGCGACCACCACCAGGACCATGCCGATGCCGCAGTTGAAGGTGCGCAGCATCTCTTCCGGCTCGAGCCGGCCGGCCTCGTACAGCCAGCGGAACACGGGCGGCGCGCGCCAGCTGCTGGCATCGATCCGCGCCACCACCCCCTCCGGCAGGACGCGCGGCAGATTGTCGAGCAACCCGCCGCCCGTGATGTGCGCCATGGCCTTCACGACATCGGTACGGCGGAGAAGGCTCAGCAGGCTTTGCACGTAGATCCGCGTCGGGATCAGCAGCGCGTCGGCCAGGCTCTGCTCCTCGGCGAACGGCGCCGGATCCGGCAGGCCCAGTTCGTGGTCGCGCAGGATCTTGCGCACCAGCGACAAGCCGTTGGCGTGCACGCCGCTGGAAGCGAGTCCGAGCAGAACGTCGCCGGCCGCGATGTCGGGCCGGGGCAGGCGCGCCGTGCGCTCGACCGCGCCGACCGCGAAGCCCGCGAGATCGTAGTCGCCCGGCCGATAGTGATCGGGCATCTCGGCGGTCTCGCCGCCGATCAGCGCGCAGCCGGCCTCGCGACAGCCCTGGGCAATCCCGGCAACCACCTCGGTCGCCTGCTCCGGCACGAGCCTGGCAGTGGCGAAATAGTCGAGGAAGAACAGGGGTTCGGCGCCCTGGACCACGAGGTCGTTGACGCACATCGCGACCAGATCGATGCCGGCCACGCGATGCCGGCCGGTCTGCGCCAGCAGCTGCAGCTTGGTGCCGACGCCGTCGGTCGCAGCGACCAGGATCGGATCGCGAAAGCCGGTCTGCCGCAGGTCGAACAGGCCGCCAAAGCCGCCGATCTCGCCGCTGGCACCGGGCCGCGCCGTGCCGCGGGTGAGCGGCGCGATCGCGCGCACCAGGGCCTCGCCGGCGTCGATGTCCACCCCTGCCTCGCGATACCGAGTGGCGTCCGGCGGCTCCAGCGTCTCTTGTGTCATGCGGTCGGACTTGGCTAAGGTTTCGCCTATACAGGGGAAGTTTTGCTGGCCGAGCGCCAGCTTAGGGCATCAGGAACGCATTGCAATGCTCCAGTCCCCGCCGTCCGGCGCGATCGCCGGCCTCCGCAAGGCGACCGCAGGCATGCTGCTGCCGGCGCTGCCGAGCGGCCGCCTTGTCCGCCTTGCCTTCGTGCTGGCGATCGTGGCCGCGGCCGGCGGTGCGCCGCGGCCGGCGGGCGCGCAGGAGAGCATGGGGCAGGCAGCCGGCGCGCCGGCCAGCCCGGACGTGTTCACGGTCAGCGGGATCGCGGTCGACGCGACCTCGAGCGATGCGGTGAGCGCGCGGGCGCAGGCGGTGCGCGAGGGCCAGCTGGCGGGCCTCGACCGGCTGCTGCGGCGTCTGGTCCCGGCCGAGGCCTATCCGCGGCTGCCGCCGGCCGCGAGCCTGCCGATCGACGACTATGTGCAGAGCTTCGAGATCGCCAACGAGGAGCTCTCGAGCACACGTTACATCGCCCAGCTGACCGTGGCCTACGATCCGGAGGCCGTCCGGGCGCTGCTGCGCGACCGCGAATTTGCGTTCGCCCAGACGGTGTCGATGCCGGTCGTGGTGCTGCCCGTCTACGAGACGCCGCAGGGCGCGCGGCTGTGGCAGGAGGACAATCCCTGGTGGCAGGCGTGGGCCGACCACATGGACTCCGAGCAGCTGCTTCGTCTGGTGCTGCCGCTTGGCGATCTGGAGGACATGGCCACGCTGTCGGTCTCGCAGGTGCAGGCCGGCGATCCGGCGGCGCTGAGCGCGCTCGCCGCGCGCTATGGCGCCGAGGACGCCCTGGTGGTCACGGCCCGCACCGAGGGCGGGCCTGCGCCCGAGCAGGTCACGGCGGTCCGGTTCGACGCGATGCGGGTCGGCCGCGAGCAGCAGCGGGAGGGCCAGCCGCTGTCCATCGCGATCGGGCCGGCGCGGCCGCTCGATGCGGCTCTGGCCCTGGCGGTCGAGCAGATCCAGTCGAGCCTGGACGAGCGCTGGAAGAGCGCCAACCTCTTGCGCTACGATCAAGGCGGGGTCATGCTGGTCGACGTGCCGATTGCCCGGCTCGCCGACTGGGTTGCGGTCAAGCAGCGTCTCGAACGTCTGCCCGAGGTCAGCGAGATCACGATGCAAAGTTTTGCTCGGGATCGCGTGGGACTTGAGATTCGCTACATCGGAGACGAGTTCCATCTCGAGCAGGCGCTGGCGCGGTTGGGCCTGGCGCTAACGCGGGAAGGGGAGTCATGGCTGTTGCTACCGACCGGGGGAAGTCCCAGCCAAGGCGCGCAGCCGAGCGCGACGTCGACCGCATCCTAGATCGCTCGCCGAGCAACCTCGCGAACCTGATCACCGTCAGCAGGCTGCTGATGGTGATCCCGCTGATCTGGCTGATCGCCACCGACCGCGTCCACGCCGCCTTCTGGCTGCTGCTGGCGGCCGGCCTGTCGGACGTCCTCGACGGCTACATCGCCAAGAACTTCAATGCCCGCACCAACCTCGGCGCCTACCTTGATCCGATCGCCGACAAGACCCTGCTGGACGGCATCTATGTCGCCCTGGCCCTGGCCGGCTGGCTGCCGCCTTGGCTGGCCGTGCTCGTGGTCGGGCGCGACATGCTGATCGTGCTCGGCGTCGTGCTGATC
>DASUGG010000338.1:0-2139 GCA_036274135.1 Geminicoccaceae bacterium | reverse complement strand
TGGCAGCGACCGGCCTTCGGCCTCTCAGTGCAGGTGCAGCGTGTCCTGGAGGTAGATGCAGCTCAGCACCGCGAACACATAGGCTTGCAGGAAGGCGATCGCGAATTCGAGGCCGGTCAGGCCGATCGTGAGGGCCAGCGGCGCGATGCCGAGGATCCCCAGCGCGATGATGAAGCCGGCGAACGTCTTGATCATGATGTGGCCGGCGGTCATGTTGATGGCGAGACGCAGGGACAGGCTGACCGGCCGTATCAGGTAGGACAGGATCTCGATCGGCACGAGCAGCGGCATGACGTAGATCGGGCAGCCGCGCGGCGCGAACAGGCTGAAGAAGTGCAGGCCGTGCCTGACGATGCCGATGATCGTCACCGAGGCGACCACGAACACCGCCATCGAGAAGGTGACGATGATGTGGCTCGTGTAGGTGAAACTGCCCGGCACCATGCCGAGCGCGTTGCCGAACAGGATGAACATGAACAGGGTGAAGATGAACGGGAAATACTTGCGCCCGTCCTTGCCCACCGTGCTGCCGACCATGTCGGCGATGAACTCGTAGGTCAGCTCGACCAGCGACTGCAGGCGGCCGGGCACCATGTTGCGATGGCGCGCGCCGTACATCACCAGCGCATAGGCGAGCCCTGCGGCGATCAGCATCCACAGCGCCGAGTTGGTGAAAGAGACGTCCAGCCCGCCGATGTTGATCGGCAGGATCGGATGGATCTCGAACTGCTCGAGTGGGCTGTGCTCCACTCCCGCCCCTCATGTTCTCGCGCGGCGATCGATGTCCGATCCCCGCTATCTCGAGCGCGCATCCCGCTCCGCGTCGAGGCCCGCCCGGCGAATGTGGCGATACGCGTTCAACGTCCCGGCCGCCGCGCCGAGGAAGAAGAACAGCACAAACAAAAACGGCCACGTCTCGAGCCAACGATCGAGGCCATAGCCGATCAACGCGCCGCCGATCACGCCGGCGACCAGCTCGATCCCGACCTGAAGGCCGGTGCCGCCGAACATCGCCCGCTGGCGGCGCTCCGAGCCGCTGCCGGGCGGATCCACCTCGTCGCGAAGACGGCGCATGCGCTCATCGAAATCCTTGAATTTCGACGACCGCTCCTCGCGCGACATGATCCTATCCTCGGTCCGGCCGAGCCCACCACCCGCGGCGAAGCGCGGCCAGAATTAGTGGCGGCCAGGAAAGGTGTCAAGCCGGGCCTCGTCAGGCCGTCGCCCGCAGCTCCACGGCCCTGCGGAGGTCGACCGACACCAGCTCGGAGATGCCGCGCTCCGCCATCGTGACGCCGTACAGGCGGTCCATGCAGGCCATGGTCAGCGGGTGGTGGGTGACCACCACGAAGCGCGTCTGCGTGCTCTGCGCCAGCTCCTCGAGCAGCGCGCCGAGCCGCTCGACATTCGCATCGTCGAGCGGCGCGTCGACCTCGTCGAGGATGCACAGCGGCGCCGGCCGGGTCAGGAACACGGCGAAGATCAGCGCGATCGCGGTCAGCGCCTTCTCGCCGCCCGACAACAGCGAGACCGACTGCAGCTTCTTGCCGGGCGGGCTCGCCATCAGCTCCAGCCCCGCCGCCAGCGGGTCCTCGAGGTCGGTCAGCTCGAGCTTGGCGCGGCCGCCGCCGAACAGGCGCACGAACAGCGCGCCGAAATGCTCCTGCACCTTGCCGAATGCGGCGTACAGCCGCTCGCGGCCCTCGCGGTTGAGGGTCGCGATCGCCCGGCGCAGCCGCTCGATCGCCGCCGTCAGCTCGCTCTGCTCCGCCTGCAGGGTCTCGATCCGCATGGCGAGCTCCTGCACCTCCTCCAGCGCGCGCAGGTTGACCGCGCCCAGCCGCTCGCGCGCCAGCGCGTGCCTGGCGAGCGCCGCTTCCAGCTCGGCCAGCTCCTCCGGGTCCGGCGCCGCGTCGGAGATCGTCGCCGGCAGCTGCGACAATTTGGCCAGGGCGGCGCTCTCGGCGCCGGCCAGCGCGGCGCGCGCCCGCTCGAGCCGGCCCTCGAGCCGGGCACCGGCCTCGCGCGCCTCGACCCGCTCCGCCTCGGCCTGCTCGAGACCGCCCTCGGCCTCGCGCGCCGCCGCCTCGGCGACCTCGAGCTCTGCGCCGAGCGCCGCCCGCTCGGCCTCGATCTCGG
>DASUGG010000337.1:0-13844 GCA_036274135.1 Geminicoccaceae bacterium | reverse complement strand
GACTACTGCGGCCACGGCATCGGCCGGGTGTTCCACGACGCGCCGAGCGTGCTGCATTTCGGCAAGCCCGGCGAGGGCCTGGCGCTGCGCGCCGGGATGATCTTCACGATCGAGCCGATGGTCAATCTCGGCACCTGGCAGGTCAAGCTTAAGAAGGACGGCTGGACCGTGATCACGCGCGACCGCGAGCCCTCGGCCCAGTTCGAGCACACGGTCGGGGTCACCCAGACCGGCTGCGAGGTGTTCACCCTGTCGCCGGCCGGCCTGCACCATCCGGCTTGGTAGCAAACCTACAAGTAGCTCTGCCTGGAGATTATTGCACTTTTCGGTTATAGAGCGCTGCCATGGACGGGCAGCGCCGCCTTCTCGAGCCGACCCTCCTGGCGACGTTGCGGCGCGCCGGGCTCGAGCTGCGCGAAGCCGATGACGGCGGCGCCTGGCTGGTCTCCGGCAACACCTTTGCGCATCGCGAGATCCTGAAGGGCTGCGGCGGCCGCTGGAGCCAGCGGCGGCAGAGCTGGGTGTTTGACACGCCGGACCCGATCGAGCGGCTGGCGGCGGCGATTCCGGCCGAGGGCCCGGGCCTCGCCGACGCGCCGACGACCTACGAGGCCGAGGCCGCCTCGTTCGGCCGTCTGCGCCGCAGCGCGCAGCAGTCCGGGCACCGCAACCGCCTGCGCCGGCGCTTCCTCGAGGCGGGGCCGGCCTCCCTGCCCGACTATGAGCTCCTGGAGCTGCTGCTGTTCTTCAGCATCGACGTCAAGGACACGAAGCCGCTCGCCAAGGAGCTGCTGGCGCGCTACGGCAGCCTCGGCGCCGTGCTGAAGGCGGCGTCCGCCCAGCTTGCCGAGTTCCACGACCTGCGCCGCGACGACTCCGCGATCGACGCCTATGCGGCGTACCGGCTGAGCGATCAGTACGAGCGCGACCGCGGCGGCGATCCGCCCTCGGAGGCGGCCGAGCGCTGGCGCGCCTTCGAGAGCGACAAAGACGGCCGCTGGGAGATCGTGCGCCTGTGGCGGCGGCGCGAGACCGAGGTGCTGCTCAAGCTGGTCACGGAGCTGCTCCAGCGCGTGCTGCGCGAGCAGATCCAGGACCGGCCCGTGATCGGCTCCTGGTCGGCGCTCCTGGACTATCTGCAGCTCGCCCTGGCGCACGAGCCGATCGAGCAGTTCCGCGTCCTGTTCCTCGACCGCAAGAACGTGCTGATCAAGGACGAGGTGCAGCAGCGCGGCACCGTCGACCACACGCCGCTCTATCCGCGCGAGATCGTCAAGCGGGCGCTGGAGCTGGGCGCCTCGGCGATCATCATGGTGCACAACCACCCGAGCGGCGACCCGACGCCCTCGCAGGCCGATCTGGACATGACCCGCCAGGTGGTCGCGGCGCTCTCGGCCGTCGGCATCACCGTCCACGACCACGTGATCGTCGGCCGCAACCGCCACCTCAGCTTCAAGAGCCAGCGGCTGATCTGAGGCGATCGGCCTCAGGCTCCCTCGATCTGCTTGGCAATCCACGTATTGAGGCTCATGCCCTCGGCGGCGGCGCGAATCGCCGCCTTGCGGTGCAGGCTCGATTCGACCCGGACCATGAAGTTTCCGCTGTAGGGCTTCTCGGGCGGGACGCCCCGTTCCTCGCAGAAAGCGAGATAGTCGTCGATGCTGCCTTTGAACGCCTGCACCAACTCGTCTGCGGTGCGACCGGAAAAGTGGATCCCATCGCGCAGCCCGGCGACCACGCCTGAGAACAAACGGGCTTCCTCGTCGAACTCGATCGGCCCGGCGGCGTACCCCTTGTATTCCAGACTCACGGTGTCACTCCCGCGTTCTCGAGAAACATCCTCACCGCATTGAGAGCGCCTTTGTCAGTGAACGGCGACGGGTGTGGCCGATGAAACGTCGCGCGACGATTGCCCAGCTCGACCCTAACCCGACTTCCACTACCCTGGCTCACCGTGGCACCGAGCGCCCGAAACAGGGACTCGATGTCCGACCAGCGGACGTCCGTACGAGCGGGCCGGGCAAAGATCTGCTCGAGGACGGCACGCTGCTTCCTGTTCACCTCGCGATGATATCAGAGTTCGATATCACTCCGTCAAGAGGATGGCGCGTGTGGAATGCGTAAAGCATGGCTTGATACCACTCAGAGGCCTGCGGCTTTGGCAAGCTCGCGAAGCTGCCGCAGATCGCCCTCGGCGAAGGAGGCGGGCACATTGAGCTCGCCCGGCTGCGGCCGGTAGTCGAAGGCGATTTTGCTGGTCTCGATGGTCGGATGGTCGATCTTGCCGGCGATCAGCGGCCAGCCGGTCGCGGCGTAGGTCGCGAACGGGATCTGCTGGCAAGGATCGGCGGCGGCCGGCTCGAGCATCTGAAGCAGCGCCAGCGCCCGGATCGCCGGGTCGACGAAGGGCGTCATCCAGTCCGCGGTCATCAGCTCGGCGCAGACCTGCTCGCCGACGAACAGCACTTGGTAGGTCGTGACGTAGCCGGCGATCTTCGGGCCCGGGCCGAACAGCTCGATCCGGTAGGGCGGCTCGACGTGGCCTGGTCGGTAGAAGGCATGGACGCGCCGCGCAGCACCGCCCTCCTCGAGATAGACCGAGCCGCCGGCGAGGTCGAACAGCGCGCGGGTCCCACCCGCCACGAGCAGCACGCGGTCGGCGGCGCGATCGGCGACCAGACGCAGCGGCGCGCCGTTGATCCGCGCCTCGATCAGCGCCGCCGCGCGGCCGCTCGTGGGCGCCGCGAGCGTCGCCGCCAGCGCGCCCAGCGCGAGCCACAGCCACCGCAGCGGCCGGCGCTGCCGATCAGTGCGCCGCATCGGCGCCGAAGACGCGCGCGAAGATGTGGTCGACCTGGCCCAGATGCCGGTCGAGATCGAACAGCCCGGCCAGCGCGTCCGCATGGATCCTCGCGCTCACCTCCGGGTCGGCGCGCAGCAGATCCAGGAGCGGCAGCTTGTCCTGCCAGGCGCGCATCGCGTGGCGCTGCACGATCGCATAGGCCGCCTGGCGGTCGAGCCCGGCCTCGGTCAGCGCCAGCAGGACCTGCTGCGAGTGGATCAGTCCCTGGCTGCTCTCGAGATTGGCGCGCATGCGCTCGGCGTCGACCACCAAACCCTCGATCAGGCCGGCCAGCCGGTGCAGCGCGAAGTCGAGCGCGATGGTGCTGTCCGGGCCGATCACCCGCTCGACCGAGGAGTGCGCGATGTCGCGCTCGTGCCACAGGGCGACGTTCTCCAGCGCCGGGATCAGCGCGCCGCGCACCAGGCGCGCGAGGCCCGTGAGGTTCTCGCTCAGCACCGGGTTGCGCTTGTGCGGCATGGCCGAGCTGCCCTTCTGGCCGGCGCCGAACGGCTCGCCGACCTCGCCGACCTCGCTGCGCTGCAGATGGCGGATCTCGGTCGCGAGGCGCTCGATGCCGCAGGCGACCACGGCGAGCGCGGCGAAGAAGGCCGCGTGCCGGTCGCGCGGGATCACCTGGGTCGAGACCGGCTCCGGCATCAGGCCGAGGCGCTCCGCGACGCGTGCTTCGACCCGCGGGTCGACATGCGCGAAGGTGCCGACGGCGCCGGAGATCGCGCAGGTCGCGATCTCGGCGCGCGCCTGCTCCAGGCGTCGCCGGTCGCGCGCGAACTCGGCGTAGAAGCCGGCGAGCTTGAGGCCGAAGGTCGTGGGCTCGGCGTGGATGCCGTGCGAGCGCCCGATGCACGGCGTCAGGCGGTGCTCCTGCGCCCGGCGCGCCAGCGCCGCCAGCACCCGGTCGACCCCGGCCAGCAGCAGGTCCGCCGCATCGCGCAGCTGGAGCGCGAAGGCGGTGTCGAGCAGATCGGACGAGGTCAGGCCGAGATGCAGATAGCGCGCATCGGCGCCGATCACCTCCTCGAGGTGGCTGAGGAACGCGATCACGTCGTGCCGCGTGGCGCGCTCGATCTCGGCGATCCGCTCGGGATCGAGCAGGCGGGCGGTATGCCGCTCGGCCGCCTGGCGCAGGCGGAGAGCCGCGTCCTGCGGGATGCGGCCCAGCGCCGCCATCGCCTCGGCGACCTGCAGCTCGACCTCGAGCCAGAGCGCGAGACGCCGCCGGTCGGTCCAGATCGCGGCCATCTCCGGCCTGCTGTAGCGTGGGATCATGCTCGCTTCCGCCTGCCGCTCGCGTCCGGCGGGCCGGTTCTAGCAGAGCGGCAGGCGAAGCGACAGCCCGGTCGCGCTGGCGCGTTGTCGTTCAACCGTGGAGCGCGTAGCCTGTCGGCCATGTTGCGCGCGGCAGGCAAGCAGGGAGGGGATCGCTGGCGGCTTTCGATCGCGGCTTTCCAGGGGGTGGTGCTGGGCGGTCTGGTGTTCCTGACCCTGACCGGCCTGCTGGTCCTCACGCTCTATACCGCGTATCGCAACACCGACGAGCTGCTGGGGGACAAGTCGCGCCTGCTGCTGCACACGCTGACCACCGCGGTCAGCCGCTACGTCGACGCGGCGCAGGCGCAGGTCGACTACATCGCCGAGCTGATCGAGCAGGGCACGCTGGACCCGAACGATCAGCAGCGGCTGTACGACATCCTGGCGGCTGGCCTGGCCGCGACGCAGCAGGTGCACGGCGTGCTGTACATCGATCCGCGCGGCTGGGCGATGCTCGCGACGCGCGGGCCGGACGGCAGCATCGGCCGCACGCTCGAGACCTGGCAGGCCGGCTCGCCGATCGGCGCCGCCATGGCGGCCGCCGCCGAACGCGACGAGGACAGCGCCTTCTGGGGGCCGCCGGTCTACACCGAGGAAGCGGGCACGGTGCTGAACCTGCGCCGGCCGGTGCGCCGCGACGCCTCCGGCGGCATGGTGGTCGCGGCGCTGACTATCGCGCAGCTTTCCGAGTTCGTCGGCGGGCTGGAAAGCGAGAGCGGCCAGATCGCCTTCATTCTCTACGATCACGACTGGGTCCTCGCGCATCCGGCCCTGGTCTACGACTTCGAAGGCCTCGGGCCGGGGCGGCCGCTGCCCAGGGTGACCGAGGTCGGCGACCCGATCCTGTTCAACATCTGGAGCGAGGGCTGGCAGCAACGCCGGCTCGACATCGGCATCGGCCACCGCACCGCGCCCGGCCAGGGCGACTACGTCTTTCTCTACGAGCCGCTCGAGAAGGATGCCGAGATGCCGTGGCTGGTCGGCAGCTACTTTCGCGAGGACGAGATCAGCAGCCAGGTGATCCGCGTCTTTCAGACCGCGCTGATCGGCGTGGCCGGCATCGCGGTGACGATGATCGTCGCGTTCCTCCTGGTGCGCACGATCCGCACGCCGATCACCGAACTGGCGCGCGCCGCCACCCTGGTGCAGGCGCTGGCGCTGGATCGCGTCGCCACCCTGCCACGCTCGCATCTGCGCGAGCTCGACGACGCGATGGATGCCTTCAACGCCATGATGCGCGGCCTCAAGGCGTTCGCGCTGTACGTGCCGCGCGACCTTATCCAACTTCTGCTGGCGCGCGGCGATCCTGCCGACCTTGCGTCCGAGAGCCGCGAGGTCACCGTGCTGTTCACCGACATCGTCGGCTTCACGAGCCTCACCGAGCGCCTCACGGCGGCGGACACCGCCACGTTCCTCAACCGCCACTTCGCCCTGCTCAGCCGCTGCATCGAGGCCGAGGGCGGCACGATCGACAAATATATCGGCGACGGCATCATGGCGCTCTGGAACGCCGCCGAGAAGCAGCCCGACCATGCCGCCCGGGCGGTGCGCGCGGCGCGCGCGATCCGCGACGCGGTCCGAGCCGACAATGCCGGCCGCGAGCCGCCGGTGCGGCTGCGCATCGGCGTCCATAGCGGCCCGGTCGTGGTCGGCAACATCGGCAGCGCCACGCGCATGAACTACACCGTGGTCGGCGACACGGTGAACACCGCCAACCGGCTCGAGAGCCTCGGCCGCGAGCTGCTGCCGGACGCCGACGTCGCCGTGCTGCTGAGCGAGGCCACCGTCGCGGCGCTGCCGCCCGACCTGCCGGTCGTCTCGCTCGGCCGGCATGCCCTGCGCGGCCGCGACGCGCCGACCGAGGTCTTCACGCTGGCCGCGCCGTGATCGCTCGCCGCCGGCCGTCGTGAGAAGTCTCGCCGGCTTGCGCTGGCTGGGCAGGCACGGCGGCGCGGTGATCGCCGTCGGCGTCTTCGTGGGCCTGCTGCTGCCGCCGCTTGCGAGCCTGCTGCGACCCTTGCTCGTGCCGGCGATCCTCGGCCCCTTCCTGATCGCGCTGCTGCGCATCGACTGGCGCCGCCTGACGCGCCAGCTCCGCCGCCCGGCCGAGACCGCGGCGGCGCTGCTGTGGCTGCTGCTGGTCTCGCCGGCGCTCGTGCACCTCGTGCTGCTGCCGATCGGCCTGCCCCGGTCGATCCATGGCGGCCTCGTGCTGATGGCGGCGGCGCCGCCGCTGATGGCGTCCGGCTATCTGGCGCTGATGCTCGGGCTCGACGCCGCGCTCGCGGTGGCGCTGACCCTGGTCAGCACCGCGCTGATGCCCTTCACCCTGCCGCTGGTGACGCTCCATCTGCTCGGCGTCGATATCGACGTGCCGCTCGCCGACCTGATGCTGCGGCTGGCGCTCGTGGTCGGCGGCTCCCTGGCGCTCGCCGGCCTCCTGCGCTGGCTGCTGCCGGCCGATTTCTCGCGCCGCCACGCCGAGCCTCTCGACGGCCTCGCGGTGCTCGGGCTGCTGCTGTTCGCGGTCGCAATCATGGACGGCGTGAGCGCGCTGCTGCTCCGCCAGCCCGGCTTCGTGCTCGCCTGCGCGATCACCGTCTACGCGTTCAATGTCGGCCTGCAGCTCGCCGGCGGCCTCGCCTTCGCCTGGCTCGGGCGGCGCGGCGCGCTGACGCTCGGCCTGTGCAGCGGCAGCGGCAATCTCGGCCTGCTGCTGGCCGCCCTCGCCGACCGGGCGTCCTTCGAGCTGCTGGTCTTCGTGGCGACGGCGCAGCTGCCGATCTACACCTTGCCGGCGATCCAGCGGCAGCTTTACCGTGACTGGCTGGCCCGCAGCCCGGTCCCGGAATGACCCCCACCGAGAGGGATGCGATGAGCGATGGCGTTCGCGAAGTGCTGGATTTCTGGTTCGACGACGCATGGAAGGCGCATTGGTTCCAGCCGAGCGCGGCCTTCGACCGGGCGGTCGCCGGGCGGCTCGGCGATCTGCACGGGCGCGCCGCGCGCGGCGAGCTCGACGCCTGGCAGGCCTCGGCCGAGGGTTGCCTCGCTCTGTGCATCCTCCTCGACCAGGCGCCGCGCCAGCTGTTCCGCGGCGAAGCCCGCGCCTTCGCTTCGATCGCGACATGCCGGTCGAGCGGCGGCAGTTCCTCTATCTGCCGCTGATGCACAGCGAGCGGCTCGCCGACCAGGAGCGCTGCGTCGTGCTCTACCAGGACGAGGAGCTGCGCCACAACCTGCGGCATGCGGTCGAGCACGCCGACATCATCCGCCGCTTCGGCCGCTTTCCGCACCGCAACGCGGCCCTCGGCCGGACGACCGCGCAGGAGAAGGCCTGGCTGCGCGCGAACGGCAACCAGTTCGGGCAGCTGGCGGCGTCGACCAACACCTGCCACTGACCCGCCTGGCACAGTGAGTTAGCGCGAATAGGTGATGTAGTTGCTCCAATAGCGTTCGAGCGCGCTCAGCACCCGATTGGTCGCCATCAGCTCTTCCTGCGCGATCACGTCGCGCTCGAGCTGCGAGGCGTTGGTCTGGTAGAGCTCGTCGATCCGGTTGCAGAGCTCTAGGCCCTTTTCGGAGACCCGCACGCGGGTCATCCGCCGGTCGTGGGGCGACCGTTCCTGGTTGAGATAGCCGTTCTCGACGAGTTTCTTCACATTATAGGAGACATTTGAACCGAGATAATAGCCGCGCGCGGTCAGTTCGCCGACCGTCAGCTGCTCGTTGCTGATGTTCGATAAAATCAGGCTCTGCACGTTGTTGATGTCCTCAATGCCGAGCCGGTCCAACTCGGTTTTGATGACATCGAGGAAGCGACGATGTAGACGCTCGATCAGTCGAATCGTTTCTAGGTAGCTCTGCTTCACAGCCGCCTCGGACGCGCTCCTGTTCTGGCACCGTGCACTAGTGAATAACGAGCATGCCGAGCGCCAGTTTGCAACCTCTGTTTATAGTTCACCGGCAATCATCCGGATGATCGCCGAGAAATCCAGGTCACCGTGTCCCCTCCCCTTGAACATCGCGTACAGGTTGCGCGCCTCGGAGCCGAGCGGCGTGGCCGCGTCGACGCTGTTCGCCGCATCCTGCGCCAGGCGCAGGTCCTTGGCCATCATCGCCGCCGTGAAGCCGGCCTGATAGCCGCGGTTCGCCGGCGCGCTCGGCACCAGGCCCGGCACTGGGCAATAGGTGGTCAGCGACCAGCTCTGGCCCGAGGAGCGGCTCGCAACCTGGAACAGCGCCTCGGCGCCGAGGCCCAGCCGCGCCGCCAGGTTGAATGCCTCGGCGACCCCGATCATCGAGATCGCGAGCATCATGTTGTTGCAGATCTTGGCGGCCTGGCCGCTGCCCGACGGGCCGGTATGCACGACGGTGGCACCCAGCTGCTCGAGGATCGGCCAGGCCCGCGCGACCGCGCCGTCCTCGCCGCCGACCATGAAGGTGAGGGTCGCGTTGGTCGCCCCGGTGACGCCGCCGGAGACCGGCGCGTCGACCATCTCCAGGCCGCGCGCCGCAGCCGCCCGCCACACGTCCTGGGCGCTCGCGACGTCGATCGTCGAGCAGTCGACCAGCAGCGTGCCGTCGGCCGCCGCCGCGATTGCGCCGCCCTCGCCGAGATAGACCTCGCGGACCTGGCGGCCTTCCGGCAGCATCGTGATCACGGCTTCGGCCCCGGCGACCGCCTCGGCGAGCGAGCGGGCCGCGCTGGCGCCCGCCGTCGCGGCGGCCTCCACCGCGCTCCGCGCCACGTCGAAGGCCGTCACCCGGTGACCGGCCGCGAGCAGATTGCGCGCCATGGGCAAGCCCATATTGCCGAGGCCGATGAAGCCGATCCTGGCCATGTCAGCACGTCCCCAGCCCGCGGTCTGGAATGACCATCACGCTCCGGCACCCCCCTGCCCGAGTGCCAGCTCGCCGTCGGGGAGCGGTGCGAAGTAGTCGTCCACCATGGCGTCGCTCACGTCGTCCAGGCGATCCGGGCACCACCTGGGATGCTGATCCTTGTCGATCAGCAACGCCCGCACTCCCTCACGGAAATCATGCCCGGCCATGCAGCGATGAACAAGGCGATACTCCAGCCGCATCGCCGAATCGAAGTCGAGCGTGGCGCCCTTGCACAACTGCCGGAAGGTCACGGCGAGGCTGGTCGGCGACTTCTGCGCTAGCTCGCGCGCCTGGGCCGCGCCCCAACCGGAGGTTTCGTCGGCGAGCGCCGCCAGCACCGCCGCGAGGCTTTGCCGGCCGAAGCAGGCGTCGATGCGCGGGCGCAGCTCGGCGAGCGGCGCCGGGCCGGGGTCGCTCCGGAACCTGGCGAGCACGCCGTCGACCGCGGCGAAGGGCTCGTCGCGCAGCGGCGTCTCGGCCAGAGCCGCCTCGAGCGCCTCGAGGCGGTCCGACGCGACATGCGCGGTGCCGATGCCGGCGTGCAGGCAATCGGCGGCGCCGAGCCGCGCGCCGGTCAGGCCCAGATAGAGCCCGAGCGCGCCAGGCAGGCGCGGCAGCATGAAGGTCGCGCCGACGTCGGGGAACATGCCGATGCCGGTCTCGGGCATCGCGACCATGGTGCGGCCGGTGACGATCCGGTGCGAGCCGTGCACCGAGACCCCGACGCCGCCGCCCATGGTGATCCCGTCGAGCAGCGCGATCCAGGGCTTGCCGAAGTGATGCAGGCGCGCGTTCATCGGGTACTCGACGGCGTAGAAGCGGACCGCCGCCGCGACGCCCTGCGTCGTCAGCACGTGGTAGAGCCAGCGGATGTCGCCGCCGGCGCAGAACGCCCGCTCGCCCGCGCCCTTGATCAGCACCGCGCCGATCGTGGGATCGGCCTGCCAAGCCCGCAGCCCCTCGTCGAGGGCGCGGCACATCGAGAGCGTCAGGGCGTTGAGCGCCTGCGGCCGGTTCAGGGTGACCACCATCAGCTCGCCGCGGCAGGCGAAGCGGATCTCGTCGCCGGCCGCCGCCGCACCGCTCATCGCCACGCCGCGCCTCTCATGCGTCGAGCAGCCGCCGGGCGATGATCACCCGCATGATCTCGTTCGTGCCCTCGAGGATCTGGTGCACGCGCACGTCTCGCAGATAGCGCTCAATCTCGTAATCTTCGATGTAACCGTAGCCGCCATGCAACTGCAAGGCGTCATTGCAGACTCGAAACGCCACATCCGTGGCAAAGCGCTTGGCCATGGCGCAGGCCATGGTCGCATCGGCAGCCCCCTGGTCCAGCCTGGCGGCGGCGCGCCAGACCATGAGCCGCGCCGCCTCGAGTTCGGTCGCCATGTCGGCGAGCTTGAACTGCAGCGCCTGGAACGCCGCGAGCCGGCGCCCGAACTGGCGGCGCTCCTGCAGATGCGCCCGCGCCTTGGCGAAGCAGGCGCGCGCCGCGCCGAGCGCGCAGGCGGCGATGTTGACCCGCCCGCCGTCCAGGCCGCGCATCGCGATCGTGAAGCCCTCGCCCTCCGGCCCCAGGCGGTTGCCGAGCGGCACCGCGCAGTCCTCGAAGATCACCATCGCCGTCGGCTGCGAGTGCCAGCCGAGCTTCTTCTCCTGCTTGCCGAAGCCGAGCCCCGGCGTGTCGCGCTCGACCACGACGCAGCTGATGCCCCTGGCGCCCTCGCCGCCGGTGCGCACCATGCAGGCGTAGAGGTCGCTGGCGCCGGCGCCGGAGATGAACGCCTTGCTGCCGTTCAGGACGTAGCGCTCGCCCCGCCGCTCCGCCCGGCTCGCCAGGCTCGCGGCATCCGAGCCCGCGCCCGGCTCGGTCAGGCAGTAGCTGGCGAAGCGCTCCATGCTCAGCAGGCCCGGCAGCCAGCGGGCACGCTGCTCCTCGCTGCCGAACGCGTCGATCATCCAGGCGACCATGTTGTGGATCGAGAGGTAGGCCGCAGTGGAGGTGCAGCCGGTCGCCAGCTCCTCGAAGACTACCGCCGCGTCGAGGCGCGAGAGCCCGGCGCCGCCATGCGCCTCGCCGGTGTAGATGCCGGCGAAGCCCAGCTTCGCCGCGGCCCGCAGGGTCTCGACCGGAAAATGGCAGCGCCGGTCCCAGTCCGCGGCATGCGGCGCCAGCTGCTCTGCGGCAAACTGCCGCGCCGTCTCCTGGAACGCCCGCTGCTCCTCGCTGAGCTCGAAATCCATCGCGGCCTCGCCCTCTCGCGGCCCGTCGCCGCATCCGTCCCGGCGCCATCTAGGAGGGCACCGCGACACGCCCTATACTAGCAGCACGCAGCAGCCCGGGATGTAAGCTCCTTGACCCGCCCGCAGTTCCCGCCGCTTCCCGCCCGCTTCCCCGCGACCCGCCTGCGGCGCAACCGGCGGGACGCCTGGTCGCGGCGCCTCGTCGCCGAGCATCGCCTCGACGTCGACGACCTGATCTGGCCGGTCTTCGTGCTCGACGGCGGCGGCCAGGAGCAGGCGGTGCCGTCGATGCCGGGGATCCGCCGCTACTCGATCGACCGGCTGTTGCCGGCGCTGGAGGAGGCGGCCGGCCTGGGCGTGCCGGCGGTCGCCCTGTTCCCGGTGACGCCGGTCGAGCTGAAGTCCGCCGACGGCCGCGAGGCGATCAATCCGGACAACCTGATCTGCCGCGCCGTGCGCGCCGTCAAGGACGCCCTGCCGGAGCTGGGCGTGATCTGCGACGTGGCGCTCGACCCCTACACGACGCACGGCCATGATGGCCTGATCGAGGACGATTACGTCGTCAACGACCCGACACTCGCCGTGCTGGCCCGGCAGGCGCTGGTGCAGGCGGAGGCGGGCTGCGACGTGATCGCACCCTCGGACATGATGGACGGGCGGGTCGGGGCGATCCGCAGGGCGCTCGACGAGGCGGGCTTCGAGCGGACGCGCATCATGGCCTACGCCGCCAAGTACGCCTCGAGCTTCTACGGGCCGTTCCGCGATGCGGTCGGCTCGTCGGGCGCGCTCGGCAAGGCCGGCAAGCAGACCTACCAGATGGATCCGGCGAACGTCGACGAGGCGCTGCGCGAGGTGGCGCTCGACCTCGGCGAGGGCGCCGACATGGTGATGGTCAAGCCCGGCATGCCCTATCTGGACGTGGTCCGCCGGGTCAAGGACGCCTTCGCGGTGCCGACCTTCGCCTACCAGGTCAGCGGCGAGTACGCGATGATCAAGGCGGCCGGCGAGCGCGGCTGGCTCGACGGCGAGCGGGCGATGCTCGAGAGCCTGCTCGGCTTCAAGCGCGCCGGCGCCGACGGCGTGCTGACCTATGCCGCGTGCGACGTCGCCCGCGGCCTGGCGCGCCGCGCCTGAACGCCAGCGGGCGGATCAGGGGCCGAGCCAGTTCCGCACGATCTCGATCTGGTCCCTGGCCATCAGGACCGGCGCATGGCCAGTGCCGTCGATCTCGACGATCTCGGCGTGCGGGCCGCGGCGGGCCATCTGGGCCGCCGTCTCGGCCGTCAGCAGGTCGCTCTCGACGCCACGCAGCACCAGCACCGGACAGCGGATCTGATCCCACACCGGCCACAGATCGACGTCGCCGATCGGCGGGCGCTTGAGCGGCACGGCCAGCCGCTGGTCGTAGTTCAGCGCCAGCGTGCCGTCCTCGAGGGTCAGCGCGACATGCTCGGCGAGCTGGCGCCATTGCGCGTCGGTGAGCGGGCCGAAGCCCGCGTGGATCGCGCGCAGATGCGCCTCGAGCGCGGCGATGTCGGCAAAGCGCAGGTCGAGGCCGAGATACCGGTTGATGCGCTCGAGCGCCGCCCTGGGCAGGAACGGGCCGACGTCGTTCAGCACCAGACGGCGGATCTTGCCGGCGTCGGCCGCCGCCACGCCCATGCCGATCAGGCCGCCCATCGAGGTGCCGACCCAGTCGACCGGCCCGAGGGCGAGGCGGTCGATCAGCTGCAGCATGTGCACGATGTACGTCGGCAGCGCGTAGTGCTCGGGGTCGGCCAGGCGGTCGCTGCGGCCGCGCCCGACCATGTCCGGACAGATCACCCGGGCATCCGCCGAGAGCGCCTCGGCGAGGCGGTCGAAGTCGCGGCCGTTGCGGGTCAGGCCGTGCACGCAGACGACGGTGCGCGCCGCATCGGGCGCGCCCCAGTCGGTGAAGCTGAGCTCGTGGCCGCCCTCCTCGTCCTCGACCCGGACACGACGAACCTGCATGGCGACTCCTCGAAGCCGACCCTTTGCCTTATGACACCCGCTCGGTTAGCCATGGCTGAATCCGACGTCAACCGGCATGCGCGCGGCGGGCGACGGTCCGGGGGCGGGCACGTGCGGGATGGGAGCTGAGGTGGCGTCGGTCGAGCCGGGCTTCGAGATGTGGGCGACGCTGCTGCTGACCGCGGCGGCGATCGTGGCCTACGCGTCGGAGCGGCTCTCGATCGAGCTGATCTCGCTGAGCATCCTGGGCGCCCTGCTGCTCCTGTTCCAGGCCGGCGCCCTGCTGACCGGCGAGCCCACGCTGACCACCGACGACGTGCTGCACGGCTTCGCCAGCCCGGCGCTGATCGCCGTCAGCGCCCTCTTGGTGGTCGGCCAGACCATGGTCGCCACCGGCGCCCTCGAGGGCATCGCCCGGCTGCTGATCCGGCTGTCGCGCGGCAGCTTCGAGCGGGCCCTGGTGCTGACGCTGGGCTACGTCACCGCGAGCAGCGCGTTCCTGAACAACACCCCGATCGTGGTGATCTTCATCCCGATCATGCGCTCG
>DASUGG010000336.1:0-13940 GCA_036274135.1 Geminicoccaceae bacterium | reverse complement strand
TGGCTGGTCGCCGCCTTGGCGGACCAGCCGTTCAGCCAGCTGGCGCTGGCCTTCGCGCCGGGCGGCATCGACGTGATGACCGCGCTGGCGTTCTCGCTGCACCTGGACTCGGTGTTCGTGGCCGCCCACCAGCTGGTCCGCTTCGCCATGATCGTGCTGCTGGTGCCGCTGTTCGCACGGACCATGCCGCGGGCAGCAGGCGCCGGCGGCTGACGGCGCGCGGCCGGTCGCCCCTCGGGCGCCGCCGGCAGGAGGCAGGTGCGCCCGGACTCCCTGAACTTCCAGCGGATCACCGAGATCGGCGGTCGCGACAGCCGGCAGCCCCGCCCTGCGCGCTGCCACTTGACTTCTGCGGCAGGACCGCCGCGCCAGGTCGCGAAAAGGTTGTTGACCACGCGCCGCCCGACCTAAGAGTTGGGAAACCAGCCATCGGCTAGAATCGCGGGGGGTACGATCATCGGGTGTCCGATTCGGGGGAATGATGCGATGACCGACATCGAGATCGAGAATCAGACCCGCCATCGCGCCTACGCGATCTGGGAGGCGGAGGGACGGCCGGAGGGGCGTGCCCTGGAGCACTGGCTCGCCGCCGAGGCGACCTCCCGGCCGGCTGCGCCCAAGGCGCGCTCGCCGAGGACCCGCCGGACGCCGTCCGGCAAGGGCGAGGGCGCTTCCGCCCCGCGCCGGCCAAGCGTGCGGTCGCGCACGGCGTAAGGGCGCCGCACGGCCGCCCGTCCCCGGCTCAGTCCCGGTGCCGTTCCGGCCGCTAGTCTAGCGCCGGCCCACGGAGAGCCTGCGCCACGACCTCCACGATGCAGCAGCGTCAGCGCGGCGGGTGCACCGCAGCGCTGCCCCGTCGACCTCGGTGTCCCAGCCGTACGCCGGAGCATCCGACCAGACCGCCGGGTCTCCCCTCGTGCGATGTGCCAGGGTACGAAGAGATCCGTCCGGGCGATCGGGCGCGCACGGGGGAGCGGGGATATGGGGGAACGCCACGAAGGGGGCTGTGTGTGCGGCGCCGTGCGCTACGTCGCGCATGGCGACCCTGAGCGCGTCACGGTCTGTCACTGCAGCTGGTGCCAGCGTCGTACGGGCTCGGCGTTCGGTGTCGAGGTGGTTTTTCGGGAAGAAGCGGTGACCGTCGCCGGCGAGGTGCGAACCTACCGGCACGTCTCCGACGAATCCGGGCGGTGGCTGGACCAGCATTTCTGCGGGCGCTGCGGCAGCAACATCGGGATCACCATCGAGGCCGTGCCGGGCATCCGCACGATCGCCGCCGGCACTTTTGACGATCCTTCCTGGATCAGCCCCGAGAGGTACACTTTTCGCTATGTCTACCTGCGCTCGGCGCGGGACTGGTCGCGCCTTCCCGAGGGCGCCAAGCGGTATGAAGAGCATTTTCGCCCATGATCCAGATCCGACCGTTCGTCAAGGCCGACTGGCGGCAGGTCTGGCCGATCGTGCGCGAGGTCGTGCGCGCCGCCGACACCTTCGCCTACGACCCGGCGATGACAGAGGCGCAGGCGCGGGCCATCTGGATCGAGGCCCCTCCGGGGCTCACGGTCGTTGCCGTCGAGAACGATCGTGCTCGGCACCGCCAAGATGGGCCTGAACCGCCCAGGCCCCGGTTCCCACGTCGCCACCGCGAGCTTCATGGTCGCGAGCGACGCGCGCGGCCGCGGCGTCGCCACCGCGCTCTGCCGTTTCGCGCTCGACTGGGCGCGCGCGCAGGACTTTGCCGGCATGCAGTTCAACGCCGTGGCGGAATCGAACCACGCCGCCGTCGCCATCTACGAACGGCTGGGCTTCCGCACCATCGGCACCGTCCCCGGCGCCATGCCCACCCCACCCTCGGCCGCGTCGGCCTGCACATCATGTATCGCGAGTTGTGAGCGCACGTCTGAAGGTCGGGTGATGCGGAGACAGACGTAGCGCCGCGGCGGCAGACCGGTCGCAGGCTTCGGCGGCGTCAGATCGCCGCGTGCAACTCCTGCAGCCGGTCGGCCGGGATCTCCAGCCTCGCGGCCAGGAAGTCGAGGTAAGCCTTCTCGGCACCGGTATCCGGGTTCATCGCAATCCGGGACGCGAGGAAAACCTGCTCGGCGGTCGCCGGGTCGCGGACCTCGCGTACGATCTGGTCGACCGAGCGCGGATTCTGCAGCTCAGCCTCGAGCACGTTCCGCTCTTCCGGCCCTGAGCCCGCCTGATCGAGCTTGCCCATGATGCGCTGGCGCTCGTCCGCGGTGATCTGGCCGTCCGCGTTGGCGGCTGCGATCATCGCCCGGATCAGCAGCATCGCCTGCGCGTCACCGAGCCCTGCGGATTGCTGCTCGACCTCCGCCTCGCCGCCCGTGCCGAACAGGCTGCCGAGACGCTCGCCAAGCGATGGACCACCCGAGTCCGTCGAAGCCCGTCCCGGTGCGGCCTTGCCCGTTTCGGCGGACTGCGTACCCGGGCTGTTCTTCTGATACTCCTGGTATGCCTTGTAAGCGAGGTACGCGAGGGCGCCGAGACCCGCAGTCTTCTGGAAGCTGCCAAAGCTGCTCCCGCTGGCAAAGGCCGAGCCCCGCCGGCTGCGGCCGCCCATGCCGCTCGCAAGCATACCGCCGAGGAGTCGCTGCATGTTTGCCATCGTCCACTCCCGTTGCTTGATTGGTAATACGGTTGGTCTCTCAGGCACGCGCAAACGGGCCATCGTCAGATCGCCGCCTTGTTCGTTTCAACGAACATCTACCCGCATGGTTCCTGCGTGAATTCCGCGCGGCGGCATCCAGCTTGAGAAAATTCCTAGGATGCGTTAAGCTCCGTGCAGCGCCGCCGCGACCAGCAGGAGTCTCGGCGCGGTGGAGGCGGCGCAGCCCAGGATGATCACCTGCTCCACGCGGTTGGCGCCGATGTCGTCGCCGCGCATCGCAGCCGTTGCTCAGGCCGCCAGATGTCGCGTTCTCGCGGTCGGCCGGTGGCCTGACGCTGGTGGCGATTCGTCGAACTTCGGTTGTGGCGCGGACCTGCGGCCGCGCGATGCTCAGCGTTTCTTTGGGAGATCGCAAACCGAATGAGCCTGAGCACCGCAGGAATACTCGTGAATCGCCGAGCAGCAGGGGCCGCCGCGTGCGGCGAGAGCTATTGCCGCCAGTGCCGGCGACCGCCTGGCCCGCGCTACCGAACAAACCCGGGACCTGCGGGATTCCCGGCGCATGTTGCCCCACTGAGGCGCGGCAGCGCCGCGAGATGCAGGCCCGTCAGCTTCGAGCGATCGATCGCTGCGGGCCTGCCTCGCGCCGGCTCAGGGCTTGAGCAGCAGCTGGTCGGTCGTGGCCAGCTTGCGCGGCCACAGGATCTGCGCGTCCTGCGGCAACTGGTCCGGCTTGTCGTACTGGATCACGAAGATCGGCACCTCCGGCCACTGCTGAAAGGCCCAGGCCGGCTCCGTGTCCTGCGGGAAGTGGATCGTGCCCCGGGTTCCTTCCCAGTGCAGGTTGCGCAGCGCCTCGGCGATCTGCTGCGGCTCGGTGCTGTTCGCGGCCTTGATCGCCTCGGCGATCACCATGATGCCGTCATAGCCCTCAAGCGCGACCGGGTTGGCGGGGCGACCCGTGAGCTCTTGGAAGGCTTCGGCGAAGCTGCGCGAGAGCGGCGTGTCGGGCTTGCCGGGCAGGCCCGCCGGATTGGCGATGACGTAGACCCCGTCCTTGCCCATGGTCTGCCAGAACTCGGGCTCGAGCACGTCGGCGCCGGCCGCCAGCACGGCGGTCTGCTCGCTCGGGCCGAGGCCGAGATCGTACGCCTGGCGCAGCAGCTGCAAGAGCCCCGCGCCGGTGAAGCCGGCGATCAGCAGGTCGACCGGCGGCTCGGCGCGCTTGAGCTGCAAAAGCTGCGGCGTGAAATCGGCAACCGTGCGCTCGGCGGTGAAGGAGGTCACCTCGATGCCCGCATCCTCGAGGTTGTTCTTGAAGATGTCGATCACGCCGAGGCCCCAGTCCGAGTTCTCGCCGATGATCGCCACATGCTCGAAGCCGGCTTCCTTCACCCAGTCGGCCGACACCGAGTAGATCAGCGAGTTCGCGACGGTGATGCGGAACACTTCGGGGATCTGCGCCGCGGTCACATTGTCGGCCCAGCACTCGCCGGCGACGAAGGGGATGCCGTGCTGGTGGGCGATGGGGCCGACCGCGGAGCACACCGCGCTGTGCGCGCTGCCGGTCACGGCGACCACGTTCTCCTTGCTGGCCAGGCGCTCGAACGCCGCGACGCCCTTTTCCGGCACGCCGGACGTATCCTCGACGATCAGCTCGACCGGCTGGCCGAGCAGGCCGCCGTTGGCGTTCAGCTCCTCCACCGCGACCTTCATGCCGTCGCGCAGCGATTCGCCGGTCTGCACGCCGCCCGGCGGCGAGAGCGGCGCGATGCCGCCGATCTTGATGCTGTCCGCCGCCTCTGCGGTCCACGGCAACAGCATGCCCAGGGCTGCGGCGAGCAAAAGCCCGCGATTTGACCTCTCCAGCATGACGCCCTCCCGTTGTTAGCGTGCGCTCCGCCGATGGCGGGCCATGGCCTCGGATCGTACGCGGCACCCCATACGCTGACAAGGCGACCCCGCGGGCTCTCTTCACGCCGGGGCCACTGTGCACTATGGACTGGCCCCGGGAGGACGCTCGCGCGGCAAGCGCGGGCTTGCGAAGCGGGAGGAGCACGGGTGGAGCCTCAGTCATGAGCCTGATCGCGCTCGGCGAGCAGGTCCTGAACGGCCTGGTGCTGAGCGTGTTCTATGCGCTCGCGGCGCTCGGCCTTGCGATCATCTTCGGCGTTCTCAAGATCGTCAACTTCGCCCATGGCGAGCTCTACATGATCGGCGGCTTCGTCTATTACGGCGTCGCCTCGCTGGTCGGCCTGCCCCCGTCGCTGGCCGTCCTCGCCGCCTTCGCGTTCCTGTTCGCGCTCGGGGTCGCGATCGAGTGGCTGCTGATCCGGCCGGTGCACGAGGGCAAGGTCGAGCGGCCGGACGAATATGCCATCATGATCACGTTCGGCCTCGCGATCTTTCTTCAGAACCTCGCGCTCAGCCTGTTCGGGCCGTGGACGCTGCGGCCGCCGGCGCTGTTCCGCGGCGCGGTCCAGATCGGCGAGCTGGTGGTGAGCGGCGATCGCCTGGCCGCGGCCGCGCTCGGCGTGGTCCTGATCGCCATGGTCATCTACCTGCTGCGCTGGACCTGGGCCGGCAAGGCGATCCGCGCAGTCAGCCAGGACCGCGAGACGGCGGCCGTGGTGGGCGTCGACGACCGCCTGGTCGGCATGCTCGCCTTCGGCCTCGGCAGCGCGCTCGCCGGCGCCGCCGGGGCGCTGATGGGGCCGGTGTTCCTGGTGCATCCGACGATGGGCGTGATCCCGGCGATCAAGGCCTACGTCATCGTCGTGATCGGCGGCATGGGCTCGGTGCCCGGCGCGATCGTCGGCGCGCTGCTGCTCGGGCAGGTCGAGAACCTCGCGACGGTGCTGATCCCGGACACGACGCGCGCGCTCGCCTATAAGGACGCCTACGGCCTCGTGCTGCTCGTGCTGGTGCTGCTGCTCCGGCCGCAGGGGCTGTTCGGCGAGCGGGTGCGCCGGCTGTGAGGACCAGCCCTGCGGTCGCGGTCGGCCTGCTGCTCCTGCTGGCGCTGCTGGTCCTGCCGCTGCTCGGCGTGGCCGAGTACTGGATCTACATCCTGACGATCGGCTTCTACTACGCGATCCTGGCGGCGTCGTGGAGCCTGCTGGTCGGCTATGTCGGGCGCATCAGCTTCGCGCAGGCCGCCTTCGCCGGGCTCGGCGCCTATGCCTCGGCGCTCGCGACGACGGGGCTCGGCTGGCCGGTGTTCGCCACCATACCGCTCGGCGTCCTGGTCGCCGCCCTGGTAGGGCTGGTCATCGGCCGCCTCTGCCTCGAGCTGCACGGCGCCTATCTCGGGCTCACGACGATCGCCTTCTCCGAGATCCTGAGGATCGCGATCACCGCCGAATACGAGCTCACCCGCGGCAGCCTCGGCCTCTCGACGCCAGGGCTGTTCGCGACCACCGATCGCGTCCCCTACTATTACACGCTGCTCGCAGCGCTGCTGGGCTCGCTCGGCGTGATGTGGCTGGTATTGCGCTCGCGCATCGGCCTGTTCTTCCACGCGATCCGGGAGGACGAGGAGGCGGCCGCGAGCCTCGGCGTGCGGGTCGGGCGCTGGAAGCTCGTCGCGTTCACCCTGAGCAGCGCCTTCGCTGGCCTGGCCGGCGGCCTCTATGCCCATGTCGTGCAGCTGGTGTCGCCCGCCATGATGTCGCTGGGCGAGATGGGCCTGATCCTCTCGATGGCCGTGATCGGCGGCTTCCACAACATCGTCTATGCGGCGCTGGGCGGCCTGTTCCTGGAGGTGTTGCTCGAGGGGCTGCGCGAGATCGGCGAGTGGCGGCTCACGCTGTTCGGCTTCGTCGTGATCGTCATCCTGCGCTACGCGCCGAATGGCTTCTTCGGTGCGCTGGCGCGGCGGCTGGGCGCCGAGCGGCGGAGCCGGCCGTGAGCGCCCTGCTGGCGGTACGCGGGCTGAGCAAGCGCTTTGGCGGCCTCGTCGCACTCGACCGCGTCGAGTTCCAGGTCGCGGCGGGCGAGCTTGTCGGGCTGATCGGCCCGAACGGCTCCGGCAAGACGACGCTTTTGAACCTCTTGAGCGGCTTCTACGCGGCCGACGCCGGCGATGCCGTGTTCGACGGGATGCGGATCGGCGGCCGCACGCCGGCCGATCTCTCGCGCCTCGGCATCGCCCGCTCGTTCCAGGTCACCAAGGTGTTCCGGCGCTTGAGCGTGCTCGAGAACCTGCTGGTGCCCGGGCTTGTCGCCTGGCGTACGTCACGGCGTGAGGCATCGCAGCGGGCGTGTGCGATTCTCGAGCGCCTGGATCTCGCCCGCCTGGCCGACCAGCGCGCCGCCAACCTGTCGGGCGGGCAGGCCAAGCTGCTCGAGTTCGGCCGCCTGATGATGCTCGAGCCGCGTCTCGTGCTCCTCGACGAGCCGTTCGGCGGCGTCCACCCCGACCTCAAGCGCCTGATGTACGAGACGATCCGCACCTGGAACGCCGACGGCGCCGCCATCGCCCTGATCAGCCACGACATGGGCGCGATCTTCGGCCTCTGCCGCCGGGTGCTGGTGCTCCGCAATGGCGAGTTGATCGCCGACGGCGACGCCGCGCGGGTACGCGACGACCCGCAGGTGCTCGAAGCCTATCTCGGCGACCGGCACGCAGCGGGGAGCGGTTGAGCATGCTCGAGATCCGCGACCTGCACGCCGGCTATGTGCGCGACATCGACATCCTGCGCGGGCTGACGCTCGAGGCGCCGACGGGCCGGCTGACGACCGTGATCGGCGCGAACGGCGTCGGCAAGTCGACGCTTCTGAAGTGCGTCATCGGCCAGGTGCGGCCGCATGCCGGACACATCCTGTGCGACGGCGCCGAGATCACCGGCATCGCCACCCATTGGCTGGTGCGCCGCCGGATCGCCTATATCGCCCAGCGGCGCAACGTTTTCCCGCATCTGAGCGTGCGCGAGAATCTCGAGATGGGCGCCTGGAGCTTTCGCCGCGACCGCGCGCGCGTGCACGCCGCCCTCGAATCGGCCCTCGCCGCGGCGCCGCTGCTTGCGCGCTTCGCCGGCCGCGCCGCCGGCGACCTGTCCGGCGGCCAGCAGCGGCTGCTCGAGATCGAGCGCGCCCTGCTCTGCGATCCGACGCTGGTGCTGGTCGACGAGCCGACCGTCGGGCTCGATCCGAAGACGGCCGCCATGATCTACCGGCGACTGCGCCAGCTGTCGGCCGAGCACGGCCGGACGGTGCTGCTGGTCGACCAGAACATCATCGCCGGCACCGACATCGCCGACCAGATCTACGTCATCGAGATGGGCGCGACCAAGCTCAGGGCCGACAAGGCCGAGTTCGACGTCAGGTATCGCGACACGATCGACGAGTGGCTGATCTGAGCGACCGGGTCGTCCCCCGGGCGCGCCTGCCAAGGAACGCCGACGCAATGGTGAGGCGAGCGCCGTCGAGCGCAGGATGCTGCTCACCCTGACCGCTCGCTCGGCTCATCCATCGTGACCAGGGGCGTTGCCGGCGCCACCGTCCCGGTCCGCAGCCGCTCGGTGCGCACGACGATGAAGACGCCGCTGCCGACGATCAGGCCCATGCCGACAAGCGCGGTCGCATCCGGCGCCTCGCCCCAGAACAGGAAGCCCCAGATCGCCGCGAACGGCAGGGCGATGTACTCGAAGGGCGCGATGGCCGCCGCCTCGGTGGTCCGATAGGCCTGGAACAGCAGGACGCTCGCGCCGGCGATCAGGAGCCCGACCAGCCCGAACAGCGGCACGTCCTCGAGCTTCGGCAGGTGCCAGGCGCGCAGCAGGAAATCGAGGCTCGGATCGCCGCTGCCGGCGAAGCGGCCGTCGCCCACCGCGAGGCCCACCGCCGCGCTGGCCGCGACGAACACCATCTGCGCCCAGAACGCCATCGTCGCGGCGCTGTCGGTGACCCCCAGCCGGCGGGTCATGATCTGCATGACGGCGTAGGTCGCCGCGGCGCCGACCGGCAGCAGCGCCACCGGGCCGACCAGGCCGCTGCCTGGCCGCACCACGATCACGACCCCGGCGAAGCCGAGCAGCACCGCGCAAAGCCGCCGCGGCCCTACCGGCTCGCCGAGCAGCAGCGCCGACAGCAGGGTGATGAACAGAGGTGCTACGAAGAACATCGCGGTGGCCTCGGCGACCGGCATGGCGATCAGGCCGAGAAAGAAGAAGGAGTTGCTCGCTATCATCAGCAGACCGCGGCTCAGATGCAGCCGCCAGCGCCGCGTCCGGAGGTTGCGAAGCCTCGAGATCGCGGCGAGCACCGCCAGGGTGATCATGGCCGCGATCACGGAGCGGGTCAGGACGATCTGGTGCAGGGCGTAGGAGGCGCCCAGCCACTTGATCAGGCTGTCCTGGAGCGACAGGGCCAGCATCGCCGCGACGATGCAGGCGATGCCCGGGGCCGTGCCCGAAGACCACCGGAACATGCCCGCCTCCTCCTGTCGCGCGCCGGATCGCCGCGCCGCCGCGCGCCTTCTTACGGCACGACCGAGGGCCTGCGCCAGCGCCGCGGTTGCTCTCGTCGCGGCAGCGTGCGGGCGAAGTCGAGGGCGAGGCCCGCGAGCGCGATGCGGTCGTCCAGATCCGTCATCACGGTCGGCGCCGCGAGCGCGCGGATGCCCAGCGCCTCGATCGGCCCGGTCTGGTCCGCATCCGCCAGGTCGACGATCAGGCCGTCGATCAGCCCATCGTAGAAGCGGGCGATCGCCAGGGCGTCGCTGCCGAGACCCAACTCGCGCATCATCTTGGCCGCGGGTCCCTTGAGGGCACGGCCGCCGACCAGCGGCGAGACCGCGACGATGGGCGCCACCGCCCGCTCGATCGCGGCGCGAAGCTCTGGCACCGCCAGAATGGGGGCCACGCTGATCAGGGGATTCGAGGGGCAGATCACGATCGCCTCGAGCCCGGGTGCCCCGAGCGCATCGGTCAGGCCCGGTGCCGGCGTCGCGGTCTCCGCGACGACGAAGGCAAGCCCGCGCACGCGCGGTACGCAGCGGCGGCCGACGAACCAGTCCTGAAACGGAAGCCGGCCCTCGTCGGTGTCGAGCCAGGTCCTGACCGGATCGTCGCTCGCCGGCACGATGCGGAAGGGAACGTGCAGGCGCCGGCGCACATCGTCGGCGATCGCGCTCAGCCGCTCGCCGCGGCGCAGGCGCTCGCTGCGCAGCACGTGCAAGGCGAGGTCGCCGTCGCCCAGCCGGAACCAGTCCGGGCCGCCGAGATCGCCCAGCACCGTCATGAAGGTCCAGGTCTCGCCGCGCCGGCCCCAGCCGGTCTCCGGGTTGTCGAGCCCGGCGCCGGCATAGAGCAGCGTATCGGCATCCGGGCAGATCGTGAGGCCGAGATGCTCGAAGTCGTCGCCCGTGTTCGCGATCACCAGCAGCCGGTCCGGCTCGACCTTGCGGGCCAGCCCGACCACGAGCTTCGCGCCGCCGACCCCGCCGGAGAGCGCCACGACGCGAGGGGTCATCGGAAGAGGTCCTGCTGCGGCGGCCGGACCAGGTCGGCGGCCGCGCCGCGCGTCGCCCGCTCGGCGAAGCCGCCGCGCACCAGCACCACGGGCCGGCCCTCGTCCGCCTGCCCCTGCAGCAGCCCGGCGAGGCTCGCGAGTTGGTCCGCCAGCGCCGATTCGCTCGCCTGCAGGACGCGGCCAAACAGATCGGGGCGGCCGCGCAGGTCCTGCAGCGCCGCGAGACCCCAGCAACCGATCGCGGTGCCGATCTGGCCGCGCCGCCATGCCCGGCCGACGCTGTCGTTGATGATGACGCCGACATGGCCACCGTCGCGCGACAGCGCCTCGCCGATCCGCGCGCAGCTCGCATCCGGGTCCTCCGGCAGCATCAGCACGACCTCGCCCTCCGTCTCCCTGGCGACGTTCGAGTGGTCGACGCCGGCATTCGCCATCACCAGCCCGAGGCGATGGCGCACGATGATCAGGCCCTCGCGCACGCGCAGCACCTCACGGCTCTCCGAGAGGATGACCTCCGCGAGACGCGGGTCCTTGCCGGCGCGCTCGGCCAGGCGCCGCGCGTCGGCGGAAGGCTGCACGGTATCGAGGCGAACCAGGCGGCCCTCGGCCTTCGAGACGATCTTCTGCGCCAGCACGAGCACGTCGCCTGCCGCGAGCGCCAGCCCGGCGCGGGCCAGCGCGTCGCGGATCAGCTGCACGAGGTCGTCGCCCGGCCGCACCAGCGGCATGCCGGGAAGCGCCGTGGCCTCGAGGCGCGCGATCGGCAGGCTGGCGGGCAAGTCGCGGCTACTCGTCCTCGGGCGGCGAGGTGATCACCAGGAACACCAGGTCGACGAGGCCTGTGTTGTAGATCGCATGCTCGACGCCCGGCGGCAGGAAGATCACGTCGTGGCGGCGCACGACCCGCCGCTCGCCCGCGATCTCCATCAGTCCCTCGCCGTCGAGCACGTGGTAGATCTGCTCCTGCACCTTGTGCGCATGCGCCTCGACATAGGCCTTGGGCTGATAGGACGAGATGCGGTGGTCGATGCGGCGGGAGCCCATGGTCTCAGGGCGCACCAGCATCTTGGAGCAGGCGCCGCCGTGATGGCCCGCCGGCTCCTCCCAGGGCACCTCGGCGATGTTGCGGATGTAACGGTCGAGCTTGCTCGACATGATGCCTCCCGTGTCAGGAAATCGTGCGGCCGAGCAGTGCTGTGAGCTCCGGCCCGAGCCCGCTCGAGGCGCGCCCGCCGACCGCGGCGAAGCTGCCGCTCCGCGCCTTGGCCGGAGCGAGCCGGACCAGCAGTTCGGCGAGCCCGATGCCGCTCGCCACGCCCTCGACCAGAGGGCAGGGTACCTGCGCATGGAGCAAGGGCGGCAGCCCCGCCATCACGGCGCCGGCCAAAATCACCGCCTCGGCCGCCTTGCGCTCGACCAGGCCGCGGGCGGCGTCTGCGATCTGCGCATGCAGCGCCTTGGGATCGGCCAGCATGTCGGCGGGCGTCGCGTCGAGGCCGTACACGCCGGCAAGGCGCGAGGCGAGACCGTAGCCCGCGACGATCTCGCGCAGGATTCCAGCGCTGCGCGCGCCATAGGTGACGATGCCGAACGGCCCGCCGAGCGTGCAGGCCACATGGCATGCCGCTTCGGTCATGCCGACCACTGGCACATCCGCGATCTCCCGAAGCGCGCGCAGGCCGACGTCGAACGACACGCCGATCACCACCGCGTCGGCGCCTTTAGCGTGCCGTGCGAACAGATCGAGCGCCGTATGCTCGGCCACGGCCATCTCGGCGCGGGTGCCGATGATCGGCGCGCCGAACGTGCCGGTGACCGGCACGACTTCGGTACCGGGTGCTGCGATCCGGCGCGCCTCGGCGGCGATCCGCTCGGTGACCGCGGCGGTGGTGTTGGCGTTGATCAGCAGGATCTTCATCGGCTTAGCTCTCGGCGCAGGCCTCGAGGCAATAGCGGGCGACATCGGCGTGGGTCGCGAACCACACATCGTGCCCCTTGATGTACTCGATCAGCTCCTCGAGCAGCCGGATGCGCGAACGATGGCCGATGACGTGCGGGTGCATGGTCAACAGGAAGAGGCCGCGCTCCTCATGGGCGCCGTTGAACTCGGCCTTGAAGATCTCGAGCACTGCGGAGGGCGGCGTGTACGGGCGCAGCCCCGAGAAGCGGTCCATGTTGAAGTAGACCGCGTCGTCGCGGATCCACTCCACCGGCAGCTCGACCATGCCGGTCGGCTCGCCGTCCTCGACGATCTCGTACGGGTCGTCGTCGGCCATCAGCGAGGAATCGTACAGGAGACCCATCTCGCGGCTGATCGCGAGGGTGTGCTGGGAGAAATCCCAGGACGGCGTGCGGATGCCGACGGGCCGGCGGCCGGTGACCCGCTCCAGCACGTCGGCCGAGCGCATCTGCAGCTCGCGCTCGGTCTCGGGCGCCAGGATGCTGTTGCGCTCGTGGATCCAGCCGTGGACGCCGACCTCGTGGCCGGCATCGACCAGGGCGCGCTGCTCGTCGGGGTAGAGCATGGCCACCACCGCCGGCACGAAGAAGGTCGCCGGCAGGCCGTGCCGCTCGAGCAGGCGGCGGATGCGGGGTATGCCCTGGCGGTTGCCGTACTGGCCCTGCGACAGCTTGCCGGGCGAGCGCTCAGCGGCGCGCAGGGTCGAGGTCTCGTGGTCGCTGTCGAACGACAGCGCGACCGCTACCTGCGCGCGGCCCGGCCAGCGTTCCGGCAGCAGCGGGCGCCCGGCCCGGACTTTGCCGACGATCCCGCGCCAGGTCTCCTCCGGCCAGGCCCAGGGGTGCTCCTCTCGTTCCGTCATCGCCATCTCCCTCGTCGCGCCGGCATATCACCAAGCCCGTGTGCCGTTGTCCATGGCCGCGACGCGCGCAGCAGCTTGTAAGGAGCCGGCGGGTCGGCCAACATGGCCGTGCGAGGCCGCGCGATGCCGGCCGCAGACCTGCAGCAGACGATGAGCAGCCTTCTGATCCCGCTCGGCGGCACGGTCGTGGCGCAGGCCGCCGCGGCGATGCTGATGCTCGCGATCCCCGTGCTCGGGCCGGTGCTGACGGCGAAGCTCGGCATCGCCCCCGAGCGGATCGGGCTGCTGACCGGCGCGTGCGCGCTCGGGACAGTCTGGTTCATGACCGTGAGCCGCCTGTTCCTCGCCCGTTTCGGCCCGGTCCGCTCGCTGCAGATCGGCCTGGCGGTCGCGGCCCTGGCGCTGATGAGCATCGCCGCGGCGTCCTGGCCGCTGGTCCTGCTGTCGGCGCTGCTGGTCGGCGCCGGCTATGCGCCGAACGCGCCGGCCTCGAGCGTCATCCTGGCGCGGGTGAGCACGCGCCGGCAGACCCCGTTGGTCTTCTCGATCAAGCAGGCGGCGGTGCCGCTCGGGGGCGTCGCGTCCGGCCTGCTGGTCCCCCTGCTGCTCGCTTCCGGCCGCCTCGAGCCGGCGACGGCCGTGCTGGCGGCGATCGCGCTGCTGGTGGCGTTCCTGGTGCAGCCGCTGCGGCACCGCTTCGACGCACCTGATCCAAGCGCGCCCTTCGGCCTGCGGGCGCTCGTGAGTCCCGCCAATATCGTGGCCATGGCGTGCGCGGTCGGCGGCAATCCCGAGCTTCGCCTGCTGACGCTGACCGGCATCGCGTTCTCGGTGATGCAGAGCGCGGTGTTCGGTTTTCTGGTGACTCATTTGGTCGGCGTCGGCCTCGCCTACGCTACCGCCGGCGTCTGCTTCTCGGCCATGGCCATCGCCGGCGTGATCGGTCGCCTCGTTCTCGGCTGGCTCGCCAGCGCGTCGGGGAAGCCCCGGATGGTGCTGGCGGGGCTCGG
>DASUGG010000335.1:0-3918 GCA_036274135.1 Geminicoccaceae bacterium | reverse complement strand
CAGCGCCAGTGCGAGGCAGAGCTGCTGCCGGTCGTCGCTGATCCCGGCGAGGCCGTCCTCGCCCCAGCGATAGGCGCGCGAGCGGGCGTGGTCGTGCGGAAAGTAGTCCCAGGCGGTGCCGTAGGGGCTATAGTCCTCGCGCACCGTGCCCCACTGGCGCTCGCTGAGATAGGGGCCCCACAGCTTCCATGGCCGCTCGCCGCGGCGGTCCTCGATCAGGCGCTGGCGCTCGGGATCGGGGTCTCGCCTGCTCGTCATGCGACAGAATCCTCGACAAGTCGACGCAAGCGCAGCAGCTCGCCCAGCGACCAGGCCTGGAACGGGCAGCCGCGCGGCGCGTGCGGCGCGTCGCCGTCGGCGATCTCGGAGACATGGCCGATGCCGGCGACGCCGAGATGCGCGCACAGCGGCGCGACGAAGCGCTGCCGCGCCTCGCGCCTGGCCTCGGGCGTGCAGCCGCGCTGGCGCAGCCAGGCCTCGCCGAACGCGCCGATCAGCCAGGGCCAGACCGTGCCCTGATGATAGGCTCCGTCTCGCTCGCTCACGCCGCCCTCGCAGCGCCCGCGATAGGCAGGCTCGTCCGGCCCCAGCGAGCGGAGCCCGAGCGGCGTCAGCAAATGCCGCTCGACCGTCTCGAGCACGCTCTGGGCCTGCTCCGGCGCGAGCAACACGTTCGGCAGGCCGCCCGCCGCGAAGATCTGATTGGGCCGCAGCGACGGATCGTTGCGGCCGCCGGCATGGTCGGCATCCACGACGTCGAACAGGAAGCCGCCGTTCCAGAAGCGCCGGCGGAAGGACGCCAGCGCCCGGTCGGCGAGATCATGCAGCTCGGGCGCGCGCGCCGCGGCGATGCGCAGGGCGTTGAACCATAGCGCCTGGACCTCGACCGGCTTGCCGATCCGCGGCGTCACCACCCAGTCGCCGACCTTGGCGTCCATCCAGGTGAGCTGCACGCCGGGCACGCCGGCGGCGATCAGGCCGTCCTCGTCCATGCGGATGCCGAAGCGCGTGCCGGCCCGGTACCCGGCGACGATCTGGTCGATCGCGCGATGGAGGACCTGCGCGTCGGCATCCGGCAGGCCCGCGGCGGCGCTCAGAAACTCGTGCGCCGCGACCACAAACCAGAGCGACGCGTCGACGGCATTGTATTCCGGCTGCGTGCCGGCATCCGGGAAGCGGTTCGGCACCATGCCCTCGGAGACGGTCGGCGCCCAGGCCAGGAGAATGTCGCGCGCGAGATCGAGGCCGCCCGGCAGGGTCATGAAGCCGCGCAGGGCGATGAAGGTGTCGCGCCCCCAGTCGGTGAACCAGGGATAGCCGGCGATGATCGTCCTGCCGCCGCCGCGCCGCACGACATAGGCGTCCGCCGCCCGCTGCAGGGGCGCGGCGAGCGCCTGGCGGCGCTCGGCCTCGGCCGTGAAGATCGCGTGCGCGCGGCCTTCGGCGATCTGCCCGGGCTGCGCCTCGTCCGCGGCGCGCAGCACCAGCACGGCGTCGCGCTCCGCCAGCTCCCAGCTCAGCACCCCTGGCGACGCCAGATCCTCGACGAAGTCGAGGCCGCGCTCGCGTTCGACGTCGTAGAGAAAGTTGCGATACCAGATGGGCTGGTGCTGGTAGCGACCGTTGGTCAGCAGCGAGATCGCCGGCACGCCGTCATAGGGCCGCCAGGTGATCTCCTCGCCCCTGACCTCGGGCGTGAAGCCGAAGGCCGGATTCTCGTGGTGCAGCGCGTGGTAGTCGCGGCCGGAAAGCAGCGGGCGCACGGTCAGCCGGGCGCGCACGTGCGCCGCCAGCCGCCAGCGCAGCGCGACCTCGGCGTGGCCGTGATGCGCGGCGATCTCCTGCGTGATCTCGGTGCCGTCGTCGGCCCGGAAGGTCCAGCACGGCCAGGGATCGGCGCGAAAGCAGACGACCCGGCGATGGCCGTCCGGATAGGTCACGTCCGGCGTGTAGTGCTGCGTGCTCAGCGCGAAGTGGCCGGCCGCCGTCTCGAGCCACGCCTCGAGGCCGTTGACCAGCACCATGCGGCCGCTCGGCGGCTGCGTCGCCGCCAGCAGCAGCGCGTGGTAGCGGCGCGTGCGGACCCCGGCGACCGTGCCGGACGCGAAACCCCCCAGTCCGTCGGCCTCGAGCCATTCGTCCGACCAGTGCTCCGCGGGCGGCACCACCGCCATGCCGCCTCCCTTTTTACGTGGCAGTTACGGGTGTAGCGGCTGCTCAGTGCCTGTTGTCGGGTGTGCGGTCAAGTATGTTGCGAGCGCCGCCGGCGGCGGCCCGCCGGTCGCCCAGTCGAGCAGCGCCACCGTATGCACGATCGGGATCGCGGTGCCGGCCGCGATCTGGGCGATGCAGCCGATATTGCCGGTCGCGATCACATCCGGCCGCACGCTTGCGATGTTGCCGACCTTACGATCGCGCAGCGCCGTCGCGATCTCGGGCTGCAGCAGGTTGTAGGTCCCGGCTGAGCCGCAGCACAGATGGCCCTCGGGGACGTCGCGCACGGTGAACCCGGCCTGCGCTAGCAGCGCCTTGGGCTCGGCCGTGACGCGCTGGCCGTGCTGCATCGAGCAGGCCGAGTGATAGGCGATCACCAGATCGGCATCCACCACGGCCGGCTTCAGGCCGAGACCTGTCATGACCTCGGTGACGTCCTTGGCGATCGCGCTGATGCGTGCCGCCTTCTCGGCGTAAGCGGGATCCTCGCGCAGCATGAAGCCGTAGTCCTTGACCGTCGTGCCGCAGCCCGAGGCGTTGACCACGACCGCGTCCAGACCTTGGCCGGCAAGCTCCCGGCTCCAGGCGTCGATGGCGGCCCGCGCCGAGCGCAGGGCCGGGCGCTCCTTGCCCATGTGGTGGGTGAGCGAACCGCAGCAGCCGGCGCCCTCCGCGATCACCACCTCGGCGCCATGCCGGGTCAGCAGCCGAACGGTGGCCTCGTTGATCTCGGGCGCCAGCACCTGCTGGGCGCAGCCGCTGAGCAGTGCCACGCGCATGCGGCGCCCGCCCTGCGCCGGGAAGACCTGCGGCGCATCCACCGGTGACGGCGAAGGCAGGCGCCTTGGCGCGAGCTGCAGCATCGCGCGAAGGCGACCGGTCTGGCCGCGCTCGGGCAGCAGCCCGGCGAACGGCCGCGCCGCCTTGGCGCCTAGCAGCGCCAGGCGGAACGGCAAGGGCCGCGGCAGCACGGCCGCCAGCACGGCGCGCAGCAGCCGGTCGCCGAGCGGGCGCCGATAGGTCGCCTCGATGTGCCGGCGGGCGTGGTCCACCAGATGCATGTAGTGGACGTCGGAGGGGCAGGTGGTCATGCAGGCGAGGCACGACAGGCAGCGGTCGATATGCTTGGCGACCCGCGCGCTGGCCGGTCTGTCGTTCTCCAGCATGTCCTTGATCAGGTAGATGCGGCCGCGCGGGCTGTCGAGCTCGTCGCCGAGCAGCACGTAGGTCGGGCAGGTCGCGGTACAGAAGCCGCAGTGCACGCAGCGGCGCAGGATCTTCTCGGATTCGGCGACGTCCGGGTCGCGCAGCTGCTCTCGCGTGAAGACGGTCTGCATGCCTGCTCCTTGGCGGCGATCAGTCGTGGGGAAGCGCCAGTGGCATCTCCACACCGCCATCGAGATGGAGACTGGCCTTGACCGCCTCGGCCTTGTTGACGAGGTGCTCGCTCATCAGCCTGCCGAGGCGCAGGCCGTCGCGCGCGCTCAGCGCCTCCAGCATCTCCTTGATGAGGTAGATGCGCCCGCGCGGCGAATCCAGTTCGTCGCCCAGCAACACGTAGGTCGGACAGGTCGCGGTGCAGAAGCCGCAGTGCACGCAGGCGCGCAGGATCTTGTCGGCCTCCGCGACGTCGGGATCGGCAAGCTGTGCGAGCGTGAAGGTCGTCTGCATGGCGCGATTTCGACAGGAAATGCCGCCGTTGTC
>DASUGG010000334.1:0-4042 GCA_036274135.1 Geminicoccaceae bacterium | reverse complement strand
CGGCGACCTCCGCCGCCGTGTAGGGCACGTCGCGGACAGGCAGGTCGGCCGCCAGATGGAAGGCGACCTCGGCCTCGATGATCAGCGACGACACCCCGGCGCTGCGGATGATTGCGGGGCTCTCGCGGACTGCCGGGACGTAGATCGGCGCGAAGCTGAAGCGCACGCCGGGGTCCAGCCCCACCTTCCAGCCGCCGATCGGCAGCCCCTCGAGGCGCGTCACCTCCTCCTGGATCGCGAAGGCCTCCGCCGCCGAGGCCGGCCGCGCATCGGCCGGCAGCGACGGCAGCTTGCTGTTGCTGCGGCGCGCCCCGAAGAGCAGGGTCGCGGCGCGGACCACGCGGGCGCGATCGACCGGCGGTGCCTGCGTCATGGCAGGCCGGCTCCCGGCACCTCGACTTCCACCACCTCGACGCGGCCGTCGCGCCTGTTGGCCATGGCCGGCCCGCTGCCCGAGTTGGTCAGGACGAACAGCGTCCGCCGCCCGGGGCCGCCCAGCATACAGGCATAGGCGCCGCGTTCGCCCAGCGGGACCTCGTGCCGGATCGCGCCGCCTTCGACAACGCGCAGAACCCGCTTGCCGACCGGATCCGCGACCCAGACGGCGCCCTCGGCGTCGAGGGCGATCCCGTCGGGATGGCAGCCCTCGATCTCGGCGAAGATCCGGCGGTTCGAGAGCGCGCCGTCGGGAGCGATGTCGAACATGCTCAGCCGCTCGGCGAAGGTCTCGCCGACGATCAGCCGCCTGCCGTCCGCGGTGATGACCATGCCGTTGGGGAACACCAGCTCGTCGCCGACCGCCTCGGCCGTCCCGTCCGGCTCCACCTTGATGATCCGGGTCTCGCGGGGGGGCTCGCCGTTGTTCTTGTCATAGCCGAAGTTGCCGACATAGGCGCGACCGCCGCGGTCGACCACCATGTCGTTGCAAGGGCCGCTGGCGAGCTCGGAGAGATCGGCAACCACGCGCATGCCGTCGCCCTCGACGGCCATCAGCCGGCGGTCGAGCATGGAGACGACGAGCAGGGTGCCGTCGGGCGCGAAGCCCAGCCCGGAGGGCCTGTTTGGCACCGTGGCCCGTTGCGTCACTTCGCCGGTCAGGTCGACGCTCTGGACCCGGTGGGTATAGAAGTCCGAGAACCAGAGCGCGCCGTCGCGCCAGCGCGGACCTTCCGGAAAGGAGAGGCCGTCCAGCAGCACGCGCAGGGAGTGGAGGGCAGCGGTCATGGACACCGGGCTCGCTTGGATCAGGCTTTGCATCGCTCCGCGGCGAAGCAGGATCGGAGCAGGTCCAGCATCGCACCGGGGCTGTCGGCCGCAACTGAAATGTCGTCAGGTGCGGCTCGAGATCCTCTGGTCCGTTCGGCCACGGCGCCAGCACGGTCACGTCCTGGTCCTGCCCTGGTCCGGCCGCGCGGTCGCCGGTCGCGGCCCTTGCGTTCGCTTTGCCGACGATGTAGCGGGTCTTGATTCGGGAGATGCGGGCTTGGCAACGGAGGAGGGACGTCGATGCAGGTGAGAAATGTTGCGCGGATCGCAGTCGTGGGTGTCGGCGTCGCGCTCGCCGCGCCGGCCTGGGCGGACACCGCCGCGGAGATCGACGCCGGCGTCGAGGCCGCGCGCGACCAGTGCGCCTCCGCCGTGCCGGGCTGCGAGACCGCCGCCACGGAGGCGCAGGGCATGCTGGTCTTTCCCAAGGTGACCAAGGGGGCGATCGGCATCGGCGGCGCCTATGGCGAGGGCGCGCTGATCGTCGACGACAAGGCGGCTGGCTACTACAGCACCGCCGCGGCCTCGATCGGCCTGCAGCTCGGCGGCGAGACCTACTCCGAGATCATCATGTTCATGACGCGCGAGGCGCTCGATTCCTTCCGCGCCAGCTCGGGCTGGGAGGCCGGCGCCAACGCCAAGGTCGCGATGATCGACCAGGGCAAGGCCGCCGACATCAACTCCATCATCGCCGACAGCCCGGTGATCGCCTTCGTGTTCGGCCAGCGGGGGCTGATGGGCGATCTGTCGGTGGAAGGCGCGAAGATCACGAAGCTCGACCGCTAACCGGGCGGCGGCGCGCCGCCGCCGGGCGGCACGCCGGATCGTCGCGGCGGATCAGGGCGCAGGGCGCGGCGTTCCCTCGACGCTGTCGCCGCTCCAGGCGACCGGCTCCGCCTCGGCGCTCGCCGCCTGCCGCCGCGCCTCGGCCTTCGGCTTGCGCCGCAGGCGGGTCGGCCGCAGCACCCCGGCCCGGTCGAGGATCGGGTAGGCCACCGAGGCCAGGTGCGAGTTGATCCGCTTGAGGTCGCGGATGACGTCGAGATGCAGCGAGCTGGTCTCGATGCTCGCGACCTTGCCCGAGCGCAGCCGGCCGAGATGCCGCTCGGTGCTGTTCAGCTCCATCTCGCGCAGCTGGTCCTTGCGCTCCAGGAGCGCCCTCGCCATCGCCAGGTCCTGGTTGATGAACACGGTCAGCGACAGGCGCACGGTCTCCATCAGGTGCGCATGCATCTCCTTGAGGTCCTGCAGCCCCTCGGCGGAGAACTGCAGCCGGTTGCGGATCTTCTTGGCCGCCAGCTCCATCAGGTTCTTGTCGACGATGTCGCCGACATGCTCGAGATTGGTGGTGAAGGCGATGATGTCGACGGCGCGCTGGCTGTCCTCGTCGTCGAGCTCGTTGCGCGACAGCCGGGTCAGGTAGAGCTTGATCGCCTCGTGCAGCTGGTCGAGCTCGTCGTCCGTCGCCTCGACCTCGCGCCGCAGCTGGTCGTCGTTCTGCTCGAGCACCCGCAGGCTGTTGGCGAGCATCGCTTCGATGACGTCGCCCATGCGCAGGGTTTCGCGCGCCGCCATGGCGAGCGCCACCGGCGGCGTGTCGAGCAGCGACTCGTCGAGATGACGGGGACCGTTGTCCTCGGCGGCACCGGCCGCCTCGGGCAGCAGCCGGTCGACCAACTGGCCGATAGGCCCGATGAAGGCCAGCAGGCCGAGGCACAGGGCCAGGTTGAACAGCAGGTGGAGATTGACGATCAGCCGCACCGGCTCCGGATCGAAGGCGACGAGGTACTGCTCGAGCGGACCGAGAAAGGGCAGCGCAACCAGGACGCCCGCCAGGCGAAAGATCAGATTGCCGAGCGGGATGCGGCGCGCCACGCGCGGCTCCGCGATGGTCGCCGTGATTGCCGGCAGGGCGGCGCCGAGATTGATCCCGAGCACGATCGGGAACAGCGAGGCGGGGGCCAGCAGGTCGCTGCTGGCCAGCGCGGCCACCAAAAGGATCATGGCGAGGCTGGAATAGGCCGCCCAGGTCAGCAGCGCGCCCGTGATGATCGCCAGCAGCGGCTCGCCGGCCACCGCCTGCATGATGACGTGCAGGACATTGCTGCTGCTCAGCTCCTGCGCGCTGCGGCCGATCATCGTCAGGGCGAGCAGCAGGATCGCCAGCCCCAGCACCACGCGTCCGACGTGTCGCAGGCGGACGTTGCGCCTCTCGAACAGCGTGTGCATCAGATAGCCGAGCAAGGCGAGCGCAGGCCACAGCCCGGCGACGCCGCCCGACGTGAAGATCTGCGCGCCGATCGCGGCGCCGAGATCGGCGCCGAGCATGACCGCCAGCGCCGGGGCGGTCGACAGCGCGCCGTGCGCCACGAACGAGCACACCATCAGCGCCGTCGCCGTCGAGCTCTGCACCATCGCCGCCGCCAGGGTGCCGGCCAGGGCCGCCTTGACGCGGTTGCCGGTCCAGACCCCGATCGCCGCGCGCAGCGATGCGCCGAACGCGCGCATCATGCCCGTCCGGATCATGCGCACGCCCCACAGCAGCAGGGCGACGCCGCCCAGAATGTCGATCAGGATCTCGGTTCCGCTCAAGCTTCGCTCCAGACCAGCAGCGGGCGGTCAATCCGACCAGATTAGCAAATAGGTTTTAAGCTTAGTAAACGATCTCATCGCAGCCCTGATCCTTGTCGTATGGCCGACATTGTATTTTTCGCTGCCGCAGGCAAGCGAGATCTTACCCTCCGGCGCCGTCCGGTTCATCGATCTCGAACCGGAC
>DASUGG010000333.1:0-6252 GCA_036274135.1 Geminicoccaceae bacterium | reverse complement strand
TGCCGGAGTCCAGACCGTTGCCGGCGTGATCGCTGCAGTCGCCGACCGCAAAGATGCCGGGCACGCTCGACTGGTAGTCGGCATCGACCCGGATCGCCCCGGCCGGCTCCATGGGCACCCCCAGCTCCTCGAGGCCGATGCCCCGGGTGTTGGGGATCGGATCCCGGCCGGTCGCGTACAGCACCGCATCGTAGGCGAGCCGCCCGGCCGAGCTGTCGAGCACGACGCCGCCTGCCGTGCGCTCGATCGCGCTGATGGTGGTCTCCAGCCGGATGTCGAGACCATGCCCGCGCATCTCCTCGAGCAGCGCCTTGCGCAGGTCGGTGTCGAAGCCGCGCAAGGGGAGGTCGCGGCGCAGGACCAGGCTGGTCTCGACGCCGAGCCCGTGCAGGATGCCGGCCAGCTCGACGCCGATATAGCCGGCACCGATCACCGCGAGCCGCCCGGGCTTCTGCGGCATGCCCTCGAGGGCCTCGTCGGAGGTGATCGCGTGCTCGATGCCGGTCAGCGCCGGCAGGCTCGGCCTGGCGCCGACCGCGATCAGGATGCGATCGGCGGTGTGGGTCTCGCCGCCGGCCTCGACGGCATTCGCGGCCGTGACCCGTCCGCGCGCCCTGATCAGCTGCACGCCGGCCTTCTCGAGCATGCCGATATAGACGCCGTTGAGGCGGTCGATCTCGCGGTCGCGCGCCGCGATCAGGGCGCCCCAGTCGTGCGTCGCCTCGACCTGCCAGCCATAGCCGCGCGCCGCCCGGAAGTGATCGGGGAACGCGGCGCCGTAGCGCATCAGCTTCTTCGGGATGCAGCCGCGGATCACGCAGGTGCCGCCGACCCGCGACGGCTCGCAGAGCGCGACCCTGGCGCCGTAGCTGGCGGCGCGGCGGGCGCAGGCCACGCCGCCCGAGCCGCCGCCGATCACGATCAGATCGAAATGCGCCAAGTGCGGTCCTCTCCCGAAGCATGGCTGATCGCGACATGGCGCGAAGCGGGCGATGCAAGCCACTTTGCCGGGCTTAGCGCGGTCATGCGGCGAGTTCAACCGTTTCGGGCCGAGTTGACGGCTGGGAAGATCAAGCGGTCGGCGAGCGCGAGCCTGTTGCGCAGTCTCCCGCTCAGGTGGCATTGACGGCAGCATGACCGCCCGGACAGATGCTCATGAGGCCTGAGGTACACACGCCGGCTGGTCCGGACCTGCCCGATCAGCCTGCGGAACGCCGACGGCGAGGCGTGCCTGGCTGGCTTCGGGTCGTCGTCAGCCTGCTTCTCGTGGCGGCCCTCGCCTTTTACGTCGATCTCGGCCAGGTCGGCCGCATCCTCGCCTCGAGCCGCCCCGACCTCGTAGTCTGCCTGGTGGCGCTGGCGACGTCCTTGCGCCTTCTGTCCGCCTATCGCTGGTTCGTCCTGCTGCGCACGGGCAGGCCGGATCTGTCTCTCATGCGAATCGTGCGGATCTCGTTCGTCAGCGTGTTCGCCGGGACCTTTCTGCCCGGCGGCATCGGCGGCGAGGCCGTCCGGATCTACGGCGCGGCGCGCGCCAGCTCGGACCTGGCGCTGGCCTTCTCCTCGGCGGTGGTCGAGCGGGCGTTCGGGCTGTTTGCCCTGCTGGTCATGGTCGCCACCGGCCTGAGCCTAGGCCCGCCCGGCCTGCCCCACGTGCTTCGGACATGGGCCCTCGCGGGTCTGCTCGGCCTGGCCGCCGGCGCATGGCTAATGATGGCGCACCGGCCGCGTGCCCGCATCACCGCGTGGCTTTCGCGCTGGCCGATCCTCGCGCCGGTCAACAACCGGCTGCGCAAGCTCTATGACCGCATGGACCTGTTCGCCGGCAGCTCGGTGCTGACATCATCGTTCCTGCTCTCCTTCGTGCTGCAGTTCGCGCGCGTCCTGGCAGCCTTCGTCGCCGCCCGCGCGCTGCATGTCGACGTCCCGTTCGCCAGCCTTCTCGTCGTCGTGCCGGCCGGCATGCTGGTCAGCAGCATACCGGTGTCGATCGGCGGCCTGGGCCTGCGCGAAGGCACGATGGTGTCGTTGCTGGGCATGGTCGGGGTCGCGCCCGCGGCCGGGCTCGCCCTGTCGGTGCTGATGCTCGCGGCCGGTTTCGTGTCGACCCTGCCGGGCGCGATCTTCCTCGCCCAGAGGCGGGCCCACCCGACCTGACGGTCAGTCCCGCGACGCGCCGTCGCTACCCGGTGCGACCTGGCCCGCCATGTCGGCCCGCTTGTAACGGTAGACCACGATTCGCTCCTCGCCGACGTCCTCGGCGTCGAGCGGGTGCCAGTCGTTCTCGGGCCAGGCCACGCTCGCGACCTCCTCGATGCGCACCGGATGGCCGGCGAACTCGGCGGTGTCGCGCTCGCCATCGAGGTCGATCTGGCCGGCGAAGCGTGAGCCCGGGCGCATGATGAGCAGCCCCTCGGGGTGCGCCTGCGCGAACGCCTCCAGGCCGTTCTCGTCGAGCGGCTGGTTGGGCGCCCAGGGCGCCAGAAAGATCCGGTCAGGATGGGTACGCGAGAGCAGCAGAACCCAGTCCGTCCCGTCGTAGCCGTAGAAGTCGCTGACGATGCCGGCCGGGGGCTCGCCGAGATTGCGCGCCACGATCTCTGAAAGGTCGCGCGCGATCACCTGGTTCTCGAAGCTCGGATAGGGCGGCGGGCTGCGCAGGATCTCGAGGCCCGCGGCGCGAAGACAGCTGGCGCAGCTGCTGAGCGCAACGACGCCGACCATCGCCACCGCCGCGACGCCGACCACCGCCGCCCGCCAGCGCTCCGCGCCGAGTTCCTGAAAGGCAAGCGCCACGAACGGCAGCGCCATCGTCCCCACCATGGCGGTATAGCTTACCTTCGGGACGAGGGTGCCGTTGGCGACCGACCAAGCCAGCAGGGCGAGCAGCCCGGCCGGAGGAATCAGCCACAGGGCGACGCGACGATGTCGCAACAGCGCGAGGAGACCGCCGACCAGGGCGAGCAGCGCCAGAAGCGGCGTCAGCCCGCGCGCGGCATTGAACAGGAAGCCGATCGCCGTCCGCAGCCCTTCGGCCAAGGGCATCGCCGCCCTGCCCATCGACTCGAGCTCCCAACTCTGCGCATAGGAGACGCCATAGAACGGATCTCCGTAAGCCACGAGGTTGCCGATCATCCAGAAGACCGGAAAGACCGAGGCGACGACCAGGAACACCAGAATCGGCACGATGCGTGGCCACAGCAGCATGGCGAGCAGCGGCGTCAGCATCCATCCTTCGTAACGCAGCATCGAGGCCAAGGTCAGCATCAGGCCGGCCGCGCCCGCCAACACCGTGACAGAGGCTCGCGTGCGCGCCAGCGCCAGCAGCAGCATGCTCGCCAGGACGAAAAAGACGAACGGCGCTTCGGCGCGGACCGAGACGGAGTCGCTCAGCCCGACCGGGTAGACCGCAAAGGCCAGCGCCGCGAGCAGAGCGCTGTTCGGCCCGGTGAATTCGATCCGGACGAGGATGTAGAGCAGGACCGCCGAGCCGACGCCGAACAAGACATGCAGAAGGATCGGCGCCGTGACCGGGTCGCCGGTCAGCGCCAGCACGGCTCCGATCAGGTAGAAGTGCAGCGGCCCCCAGACGCCATGCGTGATCACGCCTGGATCGTCCAGCCATTTCCAGGCGATCCAGACACGTGCCGCCGGGTTGCTGCCCGCCGTGGTCGCGAACGGCAGCGCCGCCAGCCGCACGGTCAGGGCGAGCGCGGCAACCGCAAGAAGGGCGAGGACGTCGCGGCGGGTCCACTGTTGCGTCATCCGCCTATATCCTTCGGGTGCTGTCGGCTCGGACGGGCTGCATCGATGGCCGATGATATCCTTGCACATCGCCGGGCCGCGTCGAGGGTCGCTTCCGCAAGCCCGGAAAGCGGACTAGAATGGCCAAGGCAGCAGAGGTCGGACCCACCGGACCCCGGAGGAAACATTCAGCATGTCCGACAGGCGCACCGTCGTGCGCGAATTCGATGTTAAGGCAGCAAGCTACGAGAGCAACAGACTGGCTCCCTGGTACAAGGGGCATGCTGAGAGGATCCTGGATCGGCTGGCGCCGCAGCCCGGGGAACTCGTGCTCGACGTCGGCTGTGGCACCGGCTATCTGCTGCGTGAGGTCGTCAGGCGCTTCCCGGGGGTCGAGGGTGCCGGACTCGATCTGACGCCTGCGATGATCGAGCAGGCGCGCGGCAAAGCGGCATCGGCAGGCTTGCAGAACCTGCGATTCGCATGCGCCGATTGGGAGGATGCCGGGTTCGAGTTGAGTGCGCTGATCGGAGATCGACGACCGAGCCATGTCGTCTGCGCCAACACGCTCCACTACTTTGCGTCGCCACAAGCGGCGTTGGGGAGGATGTGGAGCACGCTCCTGCCAGGTGGTCGGGCCTGGGTCATGGAACGTGCGCGCGAGGGATCCGCGCTGACGGCGGTGTGGGGCTGCCTGCACCGCTACGTGATCCGCGATCACGTGCGCTTTTACAAGACCGAAGCGTTGCTGGAGATGATGCGTGAAGCGGGGTTCGAGCGGGTTGGAACCGATCTCAGCCTGAAAAGGTTCCTCTGGCGGGGCAAGATCTATACCAGCGTCGCGCTGATCTCCGGCGTGCGCGCCTGAAGCAGGATCGTCAATAAAAAGAGGATGCAGCATGCCCGAGACCCAGATCATCGCCGAGCGCCTTTCCAAGCTCGAGATCCCGGAGCGCTTCGCCTCGCTCAAGGACAAGAAGATGCTGGTCACGGGCGCGGCCGGCTTTCTCGGCGGTGCCCTCTTCCGGCGATTGGCGGCCTATGGCTGCGACGTCACCGGCACCGTGCTGTATCCGGCCGAAGCCGAGGCGTTGCGCAAGGAAGGCTTCAAAGCGAAGGTGCTCGACCTCGGCAGCGAGGAGCCCTTCGAGCCCTTCGTCGAGGGCATGGACCTCGTCTTCAACGTCGCCGCGATGTTTCGCGAGACGGAGCACGGCGAGACGATCTACACCAAGGTCAATCGGGACGGTGCCCTGAAGCTGTGCAAGGCGGCGGCGGCGGTTGGCGTCGAGCGGTTCGTGCACTGCAGCACCGTCGGCGTGCATGGCGACGTCAAGGAGATCCCGTGTAAGGAGACGACGCCCTACAACCCCACCAACCACTACACCCGCTCCAAGCTGAAAGGCGAGCTGGCGATTCTGGAGTTTGCGCGGAGCCTGCCCGCGGACGGCATGGTCGTCACCGCCAATCGCCCGGGGATCTGTTACGGCCCTGGCGACACGCGGATGCTGATCCTCTTCAAGAACGTCCTCAAGAACCGCTTCGTGGTCATCGGCAAGGGCGACGTGTACTGTCATCTGGACTATGTCGACGATCAGACGAACACGTTTCTGCTTTCCGCCGTAGCACCGCGCGAGGCGGTCCATGGCGAGGCGTTCAACATCGCCTCAGGCGAGGCGGTGCCGGTCAACACCGTGATCAAGACGATCGCGGACTATGGCGGGGTCAAGCTCGCGCAGCTGCGGGTGCCGGCAAGGCCAATCTGGTTGCTCGGATGGGCCTGCGAGCTCATCTGCATGCCGCTTTCCATCCAACCGCCGCTGTTCCGCCGGCGCGTCGGCTTCTTCATGGAGAACCGCATCTTCGACCTGACGAAGGCCCGCGAGCGCCTGGGCTACGTCTCGGAATGGAACTATCCCGAGGGCATCGCCCGGACGATCGACTGGTATCGGGCCAACAACATGATCTAGCAGAAGGCTAGCTCGGCGCGCTCACCCGCGCGCCGCTGCGGTGCGAATCATTCACGCAGTCCATCTCGATGAGGCGGAGCTCGGGGCCGCTGAGCTCGAAGCCGAGCGCGTTGAGCTCGAGATCGCGTCGGTGTAGCTGGGCACGCCCTCGTAGATCGCCTGCACCGACAGCTCCGACTGAATGGCCAGGACCCGATCCAGACTGCGGGCGCCGCCGCGCAGCACCTCGCCGTTGTATCCCTGCGTGTCGAGCTTCAGGAACACGCGCGGGTTCGCAAGGCCGCCGACACATTCCTCGCACTCGCCGGCCTAGGTCTCGGCACCCGGCGACCAGGCTTCGCCGCCATGGGCGGGGCTGTCGGTCGCCGGCCTGCTGCGTTGGATGGGAGGCGCGCCTGCCGCAGCTTCGTACACCGCGGTCAGCCTCGCGACGTGGCGCTCGAGCGTGAACTCACGCGCGCGTTTGCGAGCGTTGGCTGCCATGCCTCGACGGAGATCCTCATCCTCAAGAAGGCGCGCCGAGCCGTGCGCCAGGCCG
>DASUGG010000332.1:0-11530 GCA_036274135.1 Geminicoccaceae bacterium | reverse complement strand
TGTTCGGCGGCGCCCAGGTCAGCTGGGGCGACGGCCGGCAGCTGGTCCGCCTGTCGCGGCCGAGCCAGGTGCTGCTGGGCTTTCTGGTGGTCCACCGGCATCGCACGCATCAGCGCGAGGTGCTCGCCTCCATCCTCTGGGACGAGGTCGACGATGCGCGCGCGCGCCATCGCATCAACACGGCGCTGTGGCGGCTGCGCCGGGCGCTTGCCGCCCCGGATACGGGCGGCGACGAGTGCATCGTGAGCGAGCCCGGCGGCGGTGTCGGCTTCAACCCGCGCGCCTGCGAGTGGCTCGACGTCGCCCTGTTCGAGGACACGATCGCCAAAGTGACGCGCACGACGCCGGGCGCGGCCGACGAGGCGGAGGTCGCGGCCCTGCAACGCGCCGTCGATCTCTATGCCGGCGACCTCCTGCCCGGCTGCTACGACGAGTGGGTGATGCCGGAGCGGCGCCGCCTCGAGACGCTGTTCGTCGGCGCGCTCGAGTGGCTGATGCGCGACCAGGAGCGGCGGGGCCTGCCGGAGAGCGGCATCGGCGCCGGCCTGCGCCTGCTGCGCCACGACCCGTTGCGCGAGGATGTCCACCGCTACGTCATGCGACTCTACGCCAGCGCCGGGCAGCGCCAGCTGGCGATCCGGCAGTACGACTACTGCCGCGACCTTCTGGCGTCCGAGCTCGACATCTCGCCGATGCCCGAGACCGAGGCGCTGCACCGGCAGATCCTGCAGGCCAACGGCGCCGCGACGGCGGCGCACGACCTGTCGGGCGAGCAGGGCCGGCTGATGGCCCTGCTCCAGTCCGTGACCGACCAGCTCGACCAGGTGCGGCGCCGCCTCGACGAGGCGCGGCTGCTGATCGCCGGATCACGCAAGGCGGAGGAGCCCGACGCCGCGCCGCCGAGGCCGGCCGCCGTTGACGGCGCGCGCAGGCCGCCCTAAGCCTGCCGCGGGAGAAGAAGGAGGCAGAGATGCGCGGCGCGCTGTTTGCAGGCCATCGGAAGATCGAGCTTCGCCAGTTTCCCGACCCGACCCCCGGCCCAGGCGAGGTGGTGCTGGCGATCAAGGCCTCGGGGCTTTGCGGCAGCGATCTCAAGTTCTATCGCCCCGCGCCGGGCGAGGCGCAGCGCGCCCTCGGGCTCGGCGAGGTGAGCGAGCCGCTGATCGGCGGCCACGAGCCCTGCGGCGTGGTCGAGGCGGTCGGCCCCGGCGTGCCGGAGGCCGAGGCGCGGCCCGGCATGCGCGTGATGTGCCACCACTATGCCGGCTGCGGCGTCTGCAAGCATTGCCGGGTCGGCTGGTCGCAGCTCTGCCCGAACGGCTTCGTGGTCTACGGCGTCACCGCGCACGGCGCGCATGCCGACTACATGAAGGTGCCGGCGCGCACGCTGGTGCCTCTGCCGGACGAGCTGTCGTTCACGACCGGCGCCGCGATCTCCTGCGGCAGCGGCACCGCCTACAACGCGCTGCGCCGCATGGGCGTGTCGGGGCGCGACACGCTGGCGGTGTTCGGCCAGGGGCCCGTCGGCCTCGCCGCGACCCAGCTGGGCACGGCGATGGGCGCCCGCGTCATCGCGATCGACATGGTCGGCGAGCGCCTGAGTTTCGCCAGGGAGCTCGGCGCCGAGACGACGATCGACCCGAGCGCCGACGATCCGGTCGCAGCGCTCAAGGACTTGACGCGTGGCGAGGGCGTCAGCCTGGCGCTGGACTGCTCGGGGGCCGAGGAGGCGCGCTCGGCCGCGATCCGGGCGACCCGGACCTGGGGGACGGTCTGCTTCGTCGGCGAAGGCGGCAGCGTCACGATCGACGTCAGCCCGCAGATGCTGCGCCGGCAGCTGACGGTGATCGGCTCCTGGACCTTCTCGAGCGTCCAGCAGGAGGAGTGCGCGCGCTTCGTCGCCGATCGCGGCATCGACGTCGACCGGCTGTTCACCCACCGCTTCCCGCTCGACGATGCCGCCAAAGCCTACGAGGTGTTCGACACCCAGACCACCGGCAAAAGCGTGCTGATCGTCTGAGCGGCGCACGCGCCATGGACCCGTTCGCGACCAGCAAGCTCGGCAACACCGAGGTCGAGGTCACGCGGCTCGGCTTCGGCGGCGGCACGCTCGGCGATCCGGTCGAGGCAATCGCCCAGGCGCAGGCCGATCTGACCGTCGAGACGGCCTACGCCGCCGGGATCGGCTATTTCGACACCTCGCCCTTCTACGGCAACGGCAAGAGCGAGCACCGCCTCGGCCGGGTGCTGCGCGGCAAGCCGCGCGACAGCTTCGCGCTCAGCACCAAGGTCGGCCGCGTCTATCGCCGGCCGGCCGATCCCGCGAGCTTCACGCAGACGCGCTGGGCCGGCGGGCTGCCGTTCGAGTGGCACTTCGACTACAGCCGCAACGGCGTGCTGCGCTCCTACGAGGACAGCCTGATGCGGCTCGGCATGACCTCGGTCGACGCGCTGCTGATTCACGACCTCGATCCGCGCCACCACAAGACGGAGGAGAACGTCGCCGGCGCGTTGGCGCAGCTCGAGGTGGGCGGCGGCTATGCCGCGCTCGACGAGCTGCGGCGGCGCGGCGAGATCGGCGCGATCGGCGCCGGCATCAACCTCGTCGGCATGATCCCGCGCTTTCTCGAGCGCTTCGATCTGGATTTTTTCCTAGTAGCCATGCCCTACACCCTGCTCGACCAGCCGGCGCTCGCCGATGAGCTGCCGCTGTGCGCCGAGCGCGGCGTTTCGGTGGTGATCGGCGCGGTGTTCGCCTCGGGCATCCTGGCGCAAGGGCCCGGCGAAGGCGCGCTCTACGCCTACCGGCCGGCGGAGCGGGCGGAAATCGAGCGCACGCGGCGCCTCAAGGCCGTGTGCGATCGCCACGCCGTGCCGCTGATCGCCGCGGCGCTGCAGTTCCCGCTCGGTCACCCGGCGGTCGCCAGCGTGATCCCGGGACCGAACAGCGCGGCCCAGCTGCGCGCGAACCTGCGGGCGATGCGCCAGCCGATCCCCGCCGACCTCTGGGCCGAGCTGAAGGCGGCAAAGCTGATCGATCCGGCCGCGCCGACCCCGTAGCGGCGCGCCGAGGCCGGTCCGCCCCCGGACCGGCGCGATGGCCGCGCGGGCGGCAGGGGCCAAGCCGAGAGGGAAGGCATCGCCCTGCCGGGAGCCGACCTGACCGTTTCCGCCGCGGCGACGGCGGTAGATCGATTGGTCGATTACGGCGGCGCCCCTGATACCAGATGCTCCTTTTCTGTGCCGACTCCGTCGACATGAAGAGCGAGCTTGCCGATATGCAAATATTCTACGTAGCTGTACGCAGGTATTCGCAATCTGTTCTATTATCTACTTAGATATTTTTGGTGAAAACATTTACCGATACTTCGACGCCCCGCCTCGTCAAGGTGTATGCGGCAGCTTGAGCGGAAGCGGATTTTTCTGCTGGACTTACCGCAAATACCGACCTAAGCTCATGTCAGGCTTTAGCTGAGATGCCTAATCCGATCAGATTCTAGGGATTTTAGGCATTGCGGAATATGCTCCTAGACAGCGCCGAAGCCGTCACGAGGGTCGCGCCCGCAGGGTCGAGCGGGGGTTTGTTCGTGCCGCCGCGGCTGCGGCGCGGCTCAGAGGATGAACTTGGAGAGGTCGGCGCCTTCGAGCAGATGGCCGACTTTGTCGCGCACGTAATCCGGGTCGATCGGCAGGACCTCGCCGGCGCGATCCGAGGCGGTGAAGCTGATCTCCTCGACCAGCCGCTCCATCACCGTATGCAGCCGGCGCGCGCCGATGTTCTCGACCCGCTCGTTGATCTCGGCCGCCAGCCTGGCGATCTCGGCGATCGCGCCGTCGGTGAACTCCAGCGTGACGCCCTCGGTCGCCAGCAGCGCGACATACTGCTTGACCAGGCTCGCCTCGGGCTCGACCAGGATGCGCTCGAGGTCGGAGCGGGTCAGCGGGTTCAGCTCGACGCGGATCGGCAGCCGGCCCTGCAGCTCGGGCAGGAGGTCCGACGGCTTGCTCTGGTGGAAAGCGCCGGACGCGATGAACAGGATGTGCTCGGTGCGGATCGCGCCGTGCTTGGTCGTGACGCTGGTGCCCTCGATCAGGGGCAGAAGGTCGCGCTGCACGCCCTCGCGCGAGACGTCGGCGCCGCCGCGGTGCTCGCGGCTGCTGATCTTGTCGATCTCGTCGAGGAACACGATGCCGTTCTGCTCGACGGCGTGCAGCGCCTCGCGCTTGACCTGCTCCTGGTCGAGCAGCTTGTCCGACTCCTCCTCCATCAGGATCGGGTAGCTGTCGCCGACCCGCATGCGCTTGCGCTTGGTGCGCTCGCCGAACGCCTTGCCGAAGATGTCGCCGAGATTGAGCATGCCCATCTGCGCGCCGGGCATGCCGGGAATGTCGAAGGTCGGCAGCGCGCCGGCGCCGCGGTCCTGGACCTCGAGATCGATCTCCTTGTCGGCGAGGCCGCCCTCGCGCAGCAGGCGGCGGAATTTCTCCCGCGTCTCGCGCTGCGCGCTCGAGCCCACCAGGGCTTCGAGCACCCGCTCCTCGGCGTTCAGCTCGGCCTTGGCGGCGACTTCCTTGCGCAGCCGCTCGCGGGTCATGGTGAGCGCGACCTCGACCAGATCGCGGATGATCGATTCGACGTCGCGGCCGACATAGCCGACCTCGGTGAACTTGGTCGCCTCGACCTTGATGAACGGCGCCTGGGCGAGCTTGGCCAGGCGGCGCGCGATCTCGGTCTTGCCGCAGCCGGTCGGGCCGATCGTCAGGATGTTCTTGGGCAGCACCTCCTCGCGCAACGCCTCGTCGAGCTGCTGGCGGCGCCAGCGGTTGCGCAGGGCGATCGCGACGGCGCGCTTGGCGGCGTCCTGGCCGACGATGAAGCGGTCGAGCTCGGAGACGATCTCGCGCGGCGTCAACGCGGTCATGGCTGTCCGATGGCCTCGAGCGTCAGATGGTCGTTGGTGTAGACGCAAAGCTGGGCGGCGATCGCCATCGCCTTGCGCGCGATGGCCTCGGCGCTCATGCCGTCGACGTCGATCAGGGCGCGCGCCGCAGCGAGCGCGAACGGCCCGCCCGAGCCGATGCCGATCAGGCCGTCGTCAGGCTCGAGGACGTCGCCGTTGCCGCTGATCAGCAGGGACACCTCGGCGTCGGCGACCGCCATCATCGCCTCGAGCCGGCGCAGGTAGCGGTCGGTGCGCCAGTCCTTGGCGAGCTCGACGGCGGCGCGGGTCAGCTGGCCCGGATGGCGGTCGAGCTTGGCCTCGAGCCGCTCGAGCAGGGTCAGCGCGTCGGCCGTGCTGCCGGCGAAGCCGGTGATGATCTTGCCGTCGGCGAGCCGCCGCACCTTGCGCGCGCTGGGCTTGAGGATGGTGTTCTGCAAGCTGACCTGGCCGTCGCCGGCGACGACCACCTGCGAGCCCTTGCGGACCGACAGAATCGTCGTGCCGTGCCAGACCGGCGCCCCGGATCGACCCATTCATCCTCACCTGTACCGGTGTCGGGCCGGCCCTTGATGGGCCGCCGTCAGGATGTGGTCAACCCTCGCCCGCAGATCAAGCGCCGCAGTGCGCCCGGCGTCGCCGGCTCAGTCGAGGGCGCGCCGCTCCTCCAGCGTCTTGGTCGCGCCGACCAGGATGCGAAGCGCGCTCACCAGGCCATCATTGTCACGCAGCCGAAAGGCGGTCGCCGCGAGCACCGCGGCGCTGATCAGGGGCTGGACCTCGTCCAGCTCGGAGCGCAGCGCCCGGGTCTGCCGGCGCAGATCGGCGAAGATCGGATGCTCGTCCTGCTGGTCGATGCGGAGCTCGTGCGTGAAGTCGTCGCGGGCCGCGAGAATCGTGCTGGCAGGTTCGTTCATGATCGCTACCTCGGGACAGGTCGGTCGGAGGCCACCGAGTCATACCCCCTCCAAAAAAGTCGCCCCCGCTGGCGCTTGCCGGCGAGGGCGAATGGAGGGAGGGAGGCACCGTCTGACTTGACGTTTGAAGTGATAACCCAGGTGAAAGGAGAAATCAACCAGAAAATTTAATAATCGAAGACTTACAAAATCATAGGTAGACGAAATCTGCGCCGTTTTTGCGTCGATTTCGACGCAAGTGGGGATGTTGTGCGGATCGTCCGCGGCCGGCGGGCGGCGAGCGTGGATGTTGTGTCGCGATCGGCCGATTCGCGCGCTGCGCCGCCGCTCGCCGGGCTCGCCGCGGCGGCCGTCGCGGAGGTGCGCCGCGCAAGATCACTTGCCGTCGACGGTCGACGCAAGAAAAACGGTGAGCTTGCGCGCGGTCGCCTCGTCGAGATCGAACTCCAGGCAGGTCCGCTCCGGAGCGACGTTGATGACCCGGCCGGGCAGCGGGATGGCGAAGTCGAAATGGGGGCTGTGCAGCTCGGCGCGGCGGCCCAGCGCGGCCGGGATCGCCGGATCGAGGCCGGCGCCGGCCACCGAGATGTCGCGGATCCAGCAACGCCAATAGGAGCCGTCCACGAGCAGCTGCGCTTCCAGCGGCGCGGGATAACGGCGATAGCGCCGATCTTCGGGCGGCAACGGGTTCGCTTCGGCCTGGTGTGAGGAGATGTCGCCACTCATAACGCATGGTTCCGATGCTGCGGCGCCGAGGCGCGCTTCAAAAGCGACATTACGGCCAGAGCCGGGTTAAAACCTCGCTTAAGCAATGCGCTCACCGACGCTCGGGTTCTTTGCCGGGCAGCTTGGGCAGATGTCCCGGAGTATGGTAGAAGACCGGCGCGGCGAGGCCAATCCAGGAATCATCACGACGTCATGGCTGGACATTCTCAGTTCAAGAACATCATGCACCGCAAGGGCCGGCAGGACGCCAAGCGGGCGAGGATGTTCACCCGGCTGGTGCGCGAGGTCCAGGTCGCGGCGCGCGCCGGCCTGCCCGACCCGGCCTCCAACCCGCGCCTGCGCTCGGCGCTGCAGGCGGCGCGCAGCGCCAACGTGCCCAAGGAGAACATCGAGCGGGCGATCCGGCGCGGCTCCGGCGGCGACGGCGAGGCCTACGAGGAGGTGCGCTACGAGGGCTACGGGCCGGGCGGGGTCGCGGTGATCGTCGAGACCCTGACCGACAACCGCAACCGCACCGCGGCCGAGGTGCGCGCCGCCTTCGCGAAGCTCGGCGGCTCGCTCGGCGAGACCGGCAGCGTCGGCTTCCTGTTCGACCGGGTCGGCGAGATCCGCTACGCCGCCGATGTCGCCGATCCCGACGCCATGCTCGAGGCGGCGATCGAGGCCGGCGCCGAGGACTGCCAGTCGAGCGAGCAGGGGCACGAGATCTGGTGCGCGCCGGACGATCTGAATGCGGTGCGCGAGGCGCTCGAGAGCCGGCTCGGCCCGCCCGACGAGGCGCGCCTCGGCTGGCGCGCCCAGGTCGCCGTCCCGGTCGACGCGCAGCAGGCCGAGACGCTGTTCCGGCTGCTCGAGACCCTCGACGACAACGACGACGTGCAGCGGGTGGTGAGCAACGTCGAGTTCGACGACGCCGTGCTCGAGCGGCTGAGCGCCTGATGCGCCTGCTCGGTCTCGACCCCGGGCTGCAGCGGACCGGCTGGGGCGTCATCGAGGCCGAGGGCAACCTTTTGCGGTTCCGCGCCGCCGGCGTCGTCGTGAGCGAGCCCGGCGCGCCGCTGGCGGCGCGGCTCGACGCCATCTACCGCGGCCTGCAGCAGGTGGTCGCGCTGCACCGCCCCGACGTCGCGGCGATCGAGGAGACCGTGGTCAACGTCAATGCCGGCTCGTCGCTCAAGCTGGGCCAGGCGCGCGGCGTCGCCATGCTCGCCGCCGCGCATGCCGGCCTGCCGGTCACCGAGTACGCCTCCAAGACGGTCAAGCGGGCGGTGGTCGGGACGGGCGCGGCGCAGAAGCGCCAGGTCGCGATGATGGTGCGCACCCTGCTGCCGGGCAGCGGCGCGGTGGGCAGCGATGCCGCCGACGCCCTGGCGGTCGCGCTGTGCCATGCGCATCACGACGCCACCCGGCGGCGGCTGGCGCCGGCCCTCGCCGCGGCCAGCGGCAGATGATCGCGCGGCTGCGCGGTCGTCTCGATTCCCAGGACGCCGACCATCTCGTGATCGACGTCGGCGGCGTCGGCTACCTCGTGCACTGCTCGGGGCAGACCCTCGCGCGCCTGCCGCGCGCCGGCGAGGCGGTCGATCTGCATATCGAGACCCAGGTGCGGGCCGAGAGCATCATGCTGTACGGTTTCGCCGAGGTCGGCGAGCGCAGCTGGTTTCGCGTGCTGCAGCAGGTGCAGGGGGTCGGCGCACGGGTAGCGCTCGGCGTGCTGTCGGTGCTGACGCCCGAAGAGCTGTCGCGCGCCGTTGCCAGCCAGGACAAGGCGGCGCTGACCCGGGCGAGCGGCGTCGGCCCCCGCCTCGCCGGCCGCATCCTGAGCGAGCTGAAGGATCGCCTGGCGGGCGAGCTGGCGGGTGCCACGCTGCCGGCCCGCGGCCTGACCGGCGACGCCGCCGACGGCGCGGTGAGCGGCGCCGTCTCGGCCCTGGTCCATCTCGGCTACGGCCGCAGCGAGGCTCTGGCGGCGGTCAGCCGCGCCGCCGCGGCGCAGGGCGGCGGCGCGACGCTCGAGGCGCTGATCCGCGCCGGCCTGCAGGAGCTGGCGCAGGCCTGACGCGCCGGCCGTCGCCGGCAGCGCGGATCGGCGCATGATTCTCGCGGCGGTTTGGGCTAAGACCACCGGATGAACGAGCAGCTGGTTCGACCCGAGGCGACCGCGGCCGACGCCGATCTGTCGCTGCGGCCGCGCAATCTCCAGGAGTTCATCGGCCAGAGCCAGCTGTGCGCCAATCTCGGCGTGTTCATCGAGGCGGCGCGGCAGCGCCGCGAGCCCCTCGACCACGTGCTGCTCGCCGGCCCGCCGGGCCTGGGCAAGACCACGCTGGCGCAGATCATCGCGACCGAGCTCGGCGTCGGCTTTCGCATGACCTCGGGGCCGGTCATCGCGCGCGCCGGCGATCTCGCGGCGCAGCTCACCAACCTGCAGCAGCGCGACGTCCTGTTCATCGACGAGATCCACCGCCTGAGCCCGGCGGTCGAGGAGATCCTCTACCCCGCCCTGGAGGATTTCCAGCTCGACCTGATGATCGGCGAAGGCCCGGCGGCCCGCTCGGTGCGGATCGACCTGCCGCCGTTCACGCTGATCGGCGCGACGACCCGGACCGGGCTCCTGACCACGCCGCTGCGCGATCGCTTCGGCATTCTCTCGCGGCTGCATTTCTACGATCACGCCGAGCTCGAGGCGATCGTCGCGCGCGGCGCGGCGCTGCTGGCGCTGACGCTCAGCGGCGACGGCGCGGCGGAGATCGCGCGGCGCGCGCGCGGCACCCCCAGGGTCGCGACCCGCCTGCTGCGCCGCGTGCGCGACTTCGCCACGGTCGAGGGCGACGGCCGGATCGACGCCGCGATCGCCGATCGGGCGCTCGCCCAGCTCGAGGTCGACGTGCTCGGCCTCGACAGCCTCGACCGCCGCTACCTGCGCTGCATCGCCGACAATTACGGCGGCGGTCCGGTGGGCGTCGATACGCTGGCGGCGGCGCTGTCGGAGCAGCGCGATACCCTCGAGGAGGTCGTCGAGCCATACCTGCTGCAGCAGGGCCTGCTGCAGCGGACGCCGCGCGGACGCCTCTTGACCCGCCCGGCCTGGCGGCATCTCGACCTCGATCCGCCGCGCGATCTGGAACAGGCGGGGCTGTTCGACGAGCCCGGCGGCGCGGACGACGATGGCGACCGCTGAGGCCGGCGTGATCGCCGCGGGCGAGCATCGGCTGCCGCTGCGCGTCTACTACGAGGACACCGATGCCGGCGGCGTGGTCTATCATGCCGGCTACCTGCGCTTCGCCGAGCGCGGGCGGACCGAGATGCTGCGCTGCCTCGGCCTCGAGCACGGCGCCTTGCGGGCGCATCTGGGGCTCGCCTTCGCGGTGCGGCGCTGCGTGATCGACTATCTGGCGCCGGCCCGCCTCGACGACCGCATCGAGGTGCGCACCGGCCTCGCCCGGCTCGGCGGCGCCTCGCTCGACCTCGAGCAGCGGATCGTCAGGGAGGAGCGAATGCTGGCGCGCCTGGAGGTGCGCCTCGCCGTGATCTCGTCGGCGCTGCGCGCGGTGCGCCTGCCGCCGGCGCTGATCGAGGCCTTGGCACCGTTGCGCCACGATGCGGCGGCGAACTTCTCCGGCGGCGCCTGACGCGCCGCTTCGCGCTTGACACGGCCGGACCAAGCCGCTTTAGGGGCACTGCGGGGTCGCCCTACTGCCGCTGGAGCAACCGAACCGTTGGTCGCAGCGCCTGCTCTCCCCATCTCATGTATCAACCGCGTGGCTGCCCTTGCGGCGCGACGCTGATAGGATCGCATGATGGAAGAGACCGCGATTACCGCGCTTCCGCTGGCCGGCGACCAGGCGGTCGGCTTCGGGGTCTGGGCACTGATCGCCGACGCCGATCCGGTGGTCAAGGCGGTCCTGCTGATCCTGCTGCTGGCCTCGCTCTGGTCCTGGACCGTGATCTTCGACAAGGCGCTGCGCTACGCCCGCCTGCGGCGCCGCTCGCGCGCGTTCGAGCGCGCCTTCTGGTCGGGGGCGCCGCTGGACGACCTGTATCTCCGGCTCGGCACCGGCGCCGACCACCCGATGGCGATGCTGTTCGCCGCCGCGATGGAGGAGTGGCGCGACGCGCCGCGGCCGAGCGCGCCGGCGGAGCAGAGCGGCCTGCTGCAGCGGATCGGCAAGATCATGGGCCTGACGCTGGAGCGCGAGCTGGAGACCCTGGGGCGCCACCTGAGCTCGCTCGCCACGATCGGCGCCACCGCCCCCTTCGTCGGCCTGTTCGGCACGGTCTGGGGCATCATCAACAGCTTCCAGTCGATCGCGCTGACCAAGAACACCACCCTTGCCGTGGTGGCGCCCGGCATCGCCGAGGCGCTGTTCGCGACCGCGCTCGGCCTCGTCGCCGCGGTGCCGGCGGTCGTGGCCTACAACAAGCTCTCCGGCGATCTCGACCGCTTCGCCAACCAGGCGTCGAACTTCGCCGACGAGTTCGCGGTGGTGCTGTCGCGCGAGCTGGAGAGCGGACAGACGGTCGGCCGCGGCGGCTCCCGGGCGGCCTGAGCCATGGCGATCGGCGCCGCCGAGACAGCGGGCCGGCGCGGCCCGCGGCAACGCCGCCGGCCGATGGCGGAGATCAACGTCACGCCGTTCGTCGACGTGATGCTGGTGCTGCTCATCGTGTTTATGGTCACGGCGCCGCTGCTGACGGTCGGTGTCACCGTCGATCTGCCCGAGACCGCGAGCTCGCCCTTGCCCGGCCAGGACGAGCCGCTCAGCGTCTCGGTCTCGCGCGAGGGCAACATCTACCTGCAGGACAGCCAGATCGACCTCGCGGATCTCGGGCCGCGCCTGCTGGCGATCACCGAGCGCCGGCCCGATGCGCGCATCTTCGTGCGCGGCGACAAGGGGATCGACTCCGGCCGGGTGATGCAGGTCGTCGGCGCGATCCACGCCGCGG
>DASUGG010000331.1:0-2760 GCA_036274135.1 Geminicoccaceae bacterium | reverse complement strand
CAGCTTTCGAGCAGCGGCTCGAGCGCCATCCTGGTCACGCCGAGCGCGCGCCAGGCCGGGTCGCCCGCCGCGACGAAGGGATCATGCGCGAGCACGGTCATGCCGAGCGCCGCGGCACGCCGCGCGGTCTCGCGGGCGATGCCGCCGAAGCCCACGAGGCCGAGCCGGCGGCCCGCGATCTCGCGACCGATCAGCCGGTTGCGCGGCCATTCGCCCGCGGCGACCGCGGCGCTCGCCCCATAGGCGCCGCGCAGCAGCATCAGCACGCCGGCGATGACGTACTCGGCGACCGCGCGATCGTTGGCGCCGGTCGCCGGACAGACGGCGATGCCGCGCGTGCGGCAGGCCTCGACGTCGATGTTGTCGAGGCCGACGCCGAGGCGGCCGACGACCTCGAGCTTTGCGCAGGCTTGCAGCAGCGCGCCGCGGACCTGGGTGCGATTGCGCACGATCAGGCCGCGGCAGTCAGCGACGACATCGCCGAGGCTCTCGGGACGGTCGGCGAGACCGGCGTCGTAGAGCACGTCGAACTCGGCCGCGAGCCCGGCGACCGCCGCCTCGTCCATGAACTCCGTGACGACGATCTCGGCCATCGGCCGCCGGCGTCGGCGCCGCGCCTCAGGCGCTGGGATAGAGCTTGGTCATCACGAACTCGCGATGGCGCAGCGCCTCGGCGGCGGTGATCCGGCCGTTGCAGGTGCGGATCACCATGTCGATCAGCGCCTCGCCGGCCTGCTCGATGGTCATCTCGCGGCGCAGGATGCCGGTCACGTCGAGGTCGATGTGCTCGGACATGGTGCGCACGGTGCGCGGATTGCCGCTGAGCTTGACCACCGGCATGACCGGGTTGCCGATCACGTTGCCCTGGCCGGTCGGAAACATGTGCACGACGTAGCCGGCGGCCGCCTGCAGGGTGCAGCACTCGGCGGCGGCGCTCGAGGTGTCCATGTAGTAGAGGCCCGGCCCCTTGGCCGGCGCCTCGGCCGGCGCCAGCACGTCGATGTAGCGCACCTTCCTGCCGATCTTCTCGAGATTGCCGAACGCCTTCTCCTCGATCGTCGACAGGCCGCCGAACTTGTTGCCCTTGGTCGGCTGGCTGTCCATCAGGTCGTCGACCTTGTGCGCCTCGATCAGGTCTTGGTAGGCCTGCCAGACCTTCATGAACTTGGCGCGCACCTCGGGGCTGGCGGCGCGATCGGCGCAGACCACCTCGGCGCCGGTCAGCTCGGTGGTCTCGCCGAAGCAGCCGTAGATGCCGCGCGGGATCAGGGCGTCGTAGAAGCTGCCGACGGTCGGGCAGGAGGCAAGGCCGGTGGTGGTGTCGCTCTCGCCGCACTTGCAGGCCGCCCAGAGCTCCTCGATGCCGACCTTCTCGCGCTGCCGCTCCGAGGCCCAGTGCACGAAGTCCTTGGCGGCGCGCGAGGCGCTGGCGATGGTCGCGAGGTCGCCGTGCTGCTCGATCGCGAAGCTCTGCACCGGCTTGCCGGTCTCGGCGATCGCGTCGGCGACCCGGTTCGCCCACTCCGGCTCGATGCCGATCACGACGCAGGCGGCGACGTTCGGGTTGCGGCCGATGCCGATGATGGTGCGGAAGTGCAGGTCGAGGTCGTCGCCGAACTGCAGCCGGCCGTAGCTGTGCGGCAGCGCCATCACGCCCGCGATGTTGCTGGCGACCCCTTCGACCGCGGCGTTGGAGATGTCGTCGACCGGCAGGACCACGACGTGGTTGCGGATGCCGACCCGGCCGTTCTCGCGCCGGTAGCCCAGAAAGCTGTCTGCCATGCTCACCACCGCTTGGTCTTGATGTTGTGGGCGTGGATGTAGGCGCCGGCCGGGATCGCCTCGATCGCGCGGCCGATGTCGTGGTCGTACTTGATCACCGTGTCGCCGACGGCCATGGGCTTGACCGCGATCTTGTGGCCGAGCGGGATGTCGGCCAGCGCCGCGAGCGTGATCGTGCGGTCGCTCGCCATGATCCAGCCGGTCAGCTCCTTGCCGGCGGTGGCGTTCTCGACCACCACGACGCCGACCGTGTCGCCCTCGTTGTGGACGATGAAATCCGGTGCCTTGCTCACGTTCCCCTCCATTTAGGCTGGTCTTGTATCTTTCGCAGGACTCGCGGCGCAAGAGGCGGCGGCCTCAGGCGCCGGCCAGCTCGCGCAGCCGCCCGAGCAGCGCGGCCGGCACCTCGATCCCGTCGGCCGCGGCCTTGCGCCGCAGCGCGAGGCGGCGCGCGCCGGGCAGCCGCGCGCCGGGCTCGGCCTCGATCGCGCCGAGCAGGACCTCGAGCCGGTCGGCGAACGTGCCGTCGCTGAACGGTCCGGGATCGAGCGCGATCAGGAACTGGCCGACGCCAGGCGGCGGACCGCGGTCGTCGAAGAACGAGCTCGCCTCGGCGGCGAAATGGGCGCCGGTCAGCGCGGCGGCGAGGACCTCGACCATCAGCGCCAGCGCGGCGCCCTTGGCCCCGCCGAGCGGCAGCATGGTGCCGGCCAGCGCCGCCTGCGGGTCGGTCGTCGGCCGCCCTTCGGCATCGAGCGCCCAGTCGTCGGCAATTGCCTCGCCGCGCTGCGCCGCGAGCATCACCTTGCCGCGCGCGACCTTGGCGAGCGAGACGTCGATCACCAGAGGCGGCGCCGCGCGGCGCGGGCAGGCGAACGCGATCGGGTTGGTGCCGAGCAGCGCGCGCCGGCCGCCCCAGGGCGCGATGCCGCCCGGCGAATTGCCCATGATCAGCCCGATCAGGCCGCGCTCGGCCAG
>DASUGG010000330.1:0-5855 GCA_036274135.1 Geminicoccaceae bacterium | reverse complement strand
GATTTTCCAGGATCCGTCCGAATCCCTGAACGCGCGCCATACCGTCGGCAGTCTGCTGGAAGAGCCCTTTATTATTCATAATATCGGCCGGATGCAGGAGCGTGAACGCTGGGTTGGGGATATGCTCACGAAGGTCGGTTTGAACCCCGATGCAAAAGATAGATTTCCGCATGAATTCTCCGGCGGCCAGCGGCAGCGCATCGGCATTGCCCGCGCGCTTGCGCTGAACCCGGCGCTGATCGTCGCCGACGAGCCGGTCTCGGCCTTGGACGTCTCGGTGCAGGCGCAGATCGTGAACCTCTTGCTCGACCTGCAGGACCGGCTCGGCCTGTCGTACCTGTTCGTCGCGCACGATCTGTCGGTCGTGAAGCACGTCAGCGACCGGGTCGCGGTGATGTATGTCGGCAAGATCGTCGAGCTGGCGCCGACCGCCGAGCTGTTCGCGCGGCCGCTGCATCCCTACACCGAGGCGCTGCTGTCCGCGGTGCCGGTGCCGGACCCCAGGCGGCGCTCGCAGCGGATCGTCCTCAAGGGCGAGGTCGCCGACCCGTCCAACCCGCCGTCCGGCTGCCACTTCCACCCGCGCTGCCCTTATGCGATCGAGCGCTGCCGGCATGAGGAGCCGGCGCTGCGCGCGCTGGCGGGCGGCCATCTGGCGCGCTGCCACCGCGCCGAGGAGCTGAGCCTCGCGGGCGTGCAGGAAGGCCACCCGGCGCCGCCCATGCGCCTCATCCACGGAGGAAAATCGCGTGTCGGCTGATGTCCGCGTGTTCTTCGAGCCGAAGATTCCGCTGCACGACCCGGAGCTCTACGCCTTCGAGCGGCAGGAGGAGGGCGTGCCGGCGGCCGAGGCCGGCCTCGAGCGCACCCTGCAGCGCTATCGCGACGACGGCTTCCTGATGCTGCGCGGGCTGATCCCGAAGGACGAGGTGCTGGCGGCGCGCGCCGAGCTCGAGGCGATGGCGCGGGCCGATCCGCCGGGCTGCGCGATGATCTGGTACGAGGGCGCGCTGCGCGACCAGCTGGCCCTCGCCGCCGCGCGCGATCGCGAGATGGCGGCCAGGGGCAGCGGCGGCGGCGGCTTCGTCAACGGCCAGGAAGGCAAGGGCCTGCCGGCGCTCGACCCGGAGCTGCGCGCCCGCCATGTGCGCAAGTTCGCGGGCTTCGTCGATCGCCAGCCGGCGCTCGGCCGCCTGTCGCGCCAGCCGGCGCTGATGGCGCTGGTCGAGCGGCTGGTCGGCGGCGCGCCCGCCCTGTTCCAGGACATGGCGCTGGTCAAGCCCGCGCGCGGCCGCGAGAAGCCCTGGCACCAGGACCACGCCTTCTTCAACGTGGCGCTGGATACGCCGATCGTCGGCGTCTGGATCCCGATGGGCGCCGTCACGCCCGAGAACGGCTGCATGCACCTGCTGGCGGGCGGCCACAAGGCAGGCCCGCGCGCCCATTTCAAGCGGCGCGACTGGCAGATCTGCGACACCGACGTGCCCGCGGCAGGCCGGGTCGCGGTGCCGATGACGGTCGGCGACGTGCTGCTGTTCGACGGCAAGATCCCGCACGGCACGCCGATCAACCGGACCGACGACTTCCGCTGGGCGGTGCAGTATCACTACCGGCCGGCGGATACGGTGCTGGTCGACGACGCGGTGCGCCTCGGGGCCTTCGGGAGCGAAGGCAAGAACGTCACCTGCTGAGCGCGTCGCGCCGGCCGGCATGGGCGTGAGGGCGGCGCAAAGATCGAGGAGGAGCATGGGATGCGTCTGATCACGTTCGATGCCGGCCAGGGCGGCCGGCCGGGTGTCCAGCTGGACGACGCGACGCTTCTCGATCTCGATGCCGCGCTCGCCGGCGCGCCCGCGATCGGCCAGGCGCCGTTCGGCTCGCTGCATGCGCTGATCGGCCGCGGCGCCGCCGCGCTGCGGGCGGTCGCGCAGCTGTGCGAGATGGCGGCCGGCGGCAAGCTCGATGCCGCCAGGCTGCGGCTCGCCGACGTGCGCCTGCTCGCGCCGATCCCGCGCCCGGCGAAAAACGTGTTCTGCGTCGGCCGCAACTATGTCGAGCACATCGCCGAGGGCGCGCGGGCGCAGAAGATCGACCTCAAGCTGCCGGAATACCCGGTGTTCTTCTCCAAGCCGCCGACCGCGGTGATCGGCCCGGGCGACGCGATCCCGGTGCAGGTCGAGGTGTCGACCAAGGTCGATTACGAGGTCGAGCTGGCGGTGGTGATCGGCAAGCCCGGCCGCAACATCAGGGCCGCCGACGCGCTCGACCACGTGTTCGGCTACACGATCGTCAACGACGTCACGGCGCGCGACCTGCAGCGCCGCCACGGCGGCCAGTTCCTCAAGGGCAAGGGGCTGGACGGCTCCTGCCCGATGGGGCCGGCGATCGTGACCCGGGACGCGATCGCCGATCCTGGCCGGCTCGCGATCCGCCTCTGGGTCAACGACGAGCTGCGCCAGGACGGCAACACCCGCGACATGATCTTCCCGATCGGCGCGCTGATCGAATCGCTCTCCGAAGGTCTGACGCTGGAGCCGGGCGACCTGCTGGCGACCGGCACGCCGTCCGGCGTCGGCTACGCGATGAGCGAGCCGCAGTTCCTCAAGCAGGGCGACGTCGTGACCTGCGAGGTCGAGGGGATCGGCCGGCTCGTGAACCCGGTTACCGAGATCCGCGCCTGAGGCTCATTCGGCGTCGAGCGCCGGCTCGTCGTCGAGCAGGTCGATGCCGGGGCCGCTGCCGGTGAGGCCGGCGGCGGCGCGGATCGCGGTCTCGATCTGGCCGGCGACCGCGGCATTGTCCTTGAGGTAGGTCTTGGCGTTCTCGCGCCCCTGGCCGATCCGCTGGCTGTCGTAGGAGAACCAGGAGCCGGACTTCTCGATCACGCCGGCGCGCACGCCGAGATCCAGGAGCTCGCCGGTCTTGGAGATCCCCTCGCCGTACATGATGTCGAACTCGACCACCCGGAACGGCGGCGCGACCTTGTTCTTGACCACCTTGACCCGGGTCTGGTTGCCGACGACCTCGTCGCGGTCCTTGATCTGGCCGATGCGGCGGATGTCGAGGCGGACCGAGGCGTAGAACTTGAGCGCGTTGCCGCCGGTGGTGGTCTCGGGATTGCCGAACATCACGCCGATCTTGAGGCGGATCTGGTTGGTGAAGATCACCAGGCAGTTGGAGCGGCTGATGCTGGCGGTCAGCTTGCGCAGCGCCTGGCTCATCAGGCGCGCCTGCAGGCCGACGTGGGAATCGCCCATCTCGCCTTCGAGCTCGGCGCGCGGCACCAGCGCCGCGACGCTGTCGATCACCACCATGTCGATCGCGCCGGAGCGCACCAGCGTGTCGGCGATCTCGAGCGCCTGCTCGCCCGTATCCGGCTGCGAGATCAGCAGCTCGTCGATGTCGACGCCGAGCTTGCGGGCATAGCCGGGGTCGAGGGCGTGCTCGGCGTCGATGAAGGCGCAGGTGCCGCCGGCCTTCTGCGCCTCGGCGATGCAGTGCAGGGTGAGCGTGGTCTTGCCGGACGATTCCGGCCCGTAGATCTCGACGATCCGGCCGCGCGGCAGGCCGCCGACGCCGAGCGCGATGTCGAGGCCGAGCGAGCCGGTCGAGACCGACGCGATCTCGATCGAGCTGTCGCGCTGGCCGAGCTTCATCACCGAGCCCTTGCCGAATGCCCGCTCGATCTGGCCGATCGCCGCATCCAGGGCACGCTGCCGATCGACGCCGTCGCGCTTCAGGCCGTCGGACTTCAGGGAAGTCGCCAGCTCCGCCATCTCGATCCGCCCATGCTGATGCCGATGCGCGCTTTATACATAGGGTGGCGCCGGCCGGGAAGCGTTGCTTGCATCCGCCGCGGTGGCATCGACCGCCATCCGGTGCGCCTCCTACGTTCGGGCAGCGGCAAACGACGGACGAACCTCTGGCATCCTGCCACAGGACTGGTATGAGTGCGTGATGCAGGGGGCGTCGCCGCGCCGCCTCCGAAAAGGCGGCCGGCGATCCACCCCGGGGGCTTAGATGGGAGTCATTGCCATGTCTCGCGTGAGAAGCTGGATGCCCGGGCTCGCGGCCGCAAGCGTGCTCACCCTCGCCGGCGCGGCGCAGGCCGCCGGACCCGAGGTCGTGCAGGGGCCGGGTGCCATGCCCGAGTGCTTCGCGCCGTTCAGCGACACCACCAAGTACTTCAAGTTCGAGAAGAAGGACCCGCCCTATCGGATCGCGCTGGCGAACGGCTTCGTCGGCAACACCTGGCGCATCCAGATGATCAAGACGCTCAAGGCCTATGCCGAGCAGCCGGACGTGGCGCCGATGATCGAGGAGCTCAAGGTGGTCTCGACCGGCACCGACGTGGCCGCCCAGGTGGCCGCGATCGACAACTTCATCAATGCCGGCTACGACGCGATCCTGACCATCGCCGTCAACCCGACGGCGTTCACGCCGGTGATCAAGCGCGCCAACCGCGCCGGCGTCGTGCTGGTGCCGTTCGACAACGTGCTCGACTCCGACGAGATCCTCCAGGTCAACGAGGATCAGCTGGAGATGGGCAAGATCATGGGCCGCTGGCTGACCAAGAACGTCGGCACGAGCGGCAAGATCCTCGAGGTGCGCGGTCTGCCCGGCAACTCGGTGGACCGCGACCGCCATCTCGGCTTCCGCGAGATCATGGAGGCCGACGGCAACGACTTCGAGATCATCGAGGTGGTCGGCAACTGGGACGACGGCACGGCGCAGAAGGTGGTGGCCGATGCGGTCGCGGTGCACGGCCAGTTCGACGGCATGTTCGTGCAGGGCGGCTCGACCGGCGCGGTGCGCGCCCTGATCGACGCCGGCCATCCGTTCATCCCGGTCGCCGGCGAGGCGGAGAACGGCTTCCGCAAGCTGTGCGCCGAGCATGCCGAGGAAGGCCTGGTCTGCTCGTCGGCCGGGCAGTCGCCCGGGCTCGTGGCGATCGCCGCCAAGACCGCGATCCATGCGCTGCAGGGCGAGGTGCTGCCGCAATACGTCTCGGTGCCGATCCCGCTGACCGAGCACCCGAACTTCGAGCCGGGCGTCAACTACTATCCCGACCTGACCGACAACTTCTTCACCCCCAACGAGTTTCCGCCGTGCGAGGTGAACATCACCGCGGTGGAGATCATGGGCCAGACCGAAGCCGATCAGTAGACGCCGTGCGGGTGCCGTCGGACCTGGCGGTCCGGCGGCACCCTATCCTCCCCTGACCTCGGACCGTCCTCGATGAGCGATCCGTCGGGCCCGACGCCCTTCTGGCAGATGCGGGGCGTCAGCAAGCATTACGGCGGCGTGCGCGCGCTGGAGGGGGTCGACTTCGCCTGCGAGCGCGGCCGCATCCACGCCGTGCTCGGCGAGAACGGCGCCGGCAAGTCGACGCTGATCAAGATCATGGCCGGCGTCGTGCAGCCGTCCGCCGGATCGATGTTCCTCGAGGGCCGCAAGGTGGCGTTCGCCTCGCCGCTCGAGGCCACCGCCGCCGGCATCGTCTGCATCTTCCAGGAGCTGTCGCTGCTGCCCGACCTGACGGTGGCCGACAACATCTGCATCACCGACCCGCCGCGCCGCTTCGGCCTGATCGACCAGGGCGCCCAGCGGCGGCGCGCCGAGGAGCTGCTGGCGCGCATCGGCTGCGAGGACGTCCACCCGCGCGAGCTGGTGCGCAACCTCTCGCTGTCGCGTCGCCAGATGGTCGAGATCGCCAAGGCGCTCGGCCGCGATCCCAAGATCCTGATCCTCGACGAGGCGACCTCGGCGCTGACCGCCGCCGACGTCGAGAAGGTCTACCGGATCCTCGAGCGGCTGCGCGGCGACGGCCTCGCGATCCTCTACATCTCGCACCG
>DASUGG010000329.1:0-3501 GCA_036274135.1 Geminicoccaceae bacterium | reverse complement strand
CACCGCATCCTTAAAGCTCGCCGCCTCGATGTGTGGCACGGCATGGGCGTCGCGCACGATCGTGACCGGCGCCTCGAGCCCTGCCACCTCGAGCGTGCCGTCGAGCACGGGCAGCGACTGGCGCAGCCAGAGCCAGCCGCCGGCGAGGCCGAGCGCGACGAGCAGCACGAGCCAGATCAGGCCGCCGAGCAGGCGGCGGGGCAGCGGCCGCATCTAGGCCTGCTCCGCTGCCGCGAGCAGGCCTCGCAGCGCCAGCGCGGCGCGCAGCGCCGGCGGCGTCGTGAAGGCGATCGCATCGAAGCCCAAGGCCGCCGCAGCGGCGACGTTCGGCGCGGAGTCGTCGATGTAGACGCAGCGCTGCGCCGGATGCGCGATGCGCTCGAGCAGCAGCTGGAAGATGCGGGCGTCGGGCTTGATCAGCCTCTCCTCGGCCGAGACCAGGATGGTCCGGAACAGACCCAGGAAGGCAAAGCGCGGGCGTGCGATCGGGAAGGTCTCCGCCGACCAGTTGGTCAGCGCGTGCAGCTCGTAGCCGGCGGCGGCCAGCTCCTCGAGGATCGCGACGCTTCCCTCGATCGGGCCCGCCAGCATCTCGCCCCAGCGCGCATGGTAGGCCTCGATCATGGCGCGCTGGTCCGGGTGGCGCAGCGCCGCCTCCTCGATCGCTTCAGCGAAGCTGCGGCCGCGGTCCTGCTCCAGATTCCAGGCCTCGTGGCAGACTTCCTCGAGAAACCACTCCATCAGCGTCTCGTCGTCGAACAGCTTGCGATAGAGATGGCGCGGATTCCAGTCGATCAACACGCCGCCGAGATCGAATACGATCACCGGCCGTTCCCTCGTCTGTGCTGCTGTCATCGCCACGTCACATGCGTCCGGGTGGACAGGATTGAGCCACGGGCGCAAGGTCTGGCGAAAATCGGCGACCACGTCCACACCCTCGAACGGCACGATGTGCGAATTCACTCCCCTCAATCCGGACTATGCCAGCGTCGTCGCCGCGAGCTTCGCCAGGCAAGGGCTGATGCAGGCGCTCGGCATCGAGCTCGCCGAAATCGCGCCCGGCCGCTGCGTGCTGGTCGCCGCGCAACGCGCGAAGCCGCTGCAACAGCATGGCTATTTCCATGGAGCCGTGCTCGGCGCGATGCTGGACTGTGCCGGCGGCTATGCCGCCTACAGCCTGATGCCGCCGGACAGCGAGGTGCTGACCGCCGAATACAAGGTCAATTTCGTCGCGGCTGCCGAGGGAGAGCGCCTGATCGCGCGCGGCAAGGTGGTGAAGCCCGGGCGCACCCTGACGCTCGCCACGGCCGAAGGGATCTGTCTGCAGGGCGGCGCCGAGCGGCTGTGCGCGGTGATGCTGCAGTCGCTGGTCCGGGTGCCGGCCGAGCCGGCCCCAGCGAAACCCCGAGCAGCCGGGGGCGCCGCCGCTATACCGGCGCATCCGGCATCCCCGATGGCCCCCGCATGATCCCCTGCCAGCGCCGCCTGTTCGACCTGCCCGACGACGTGGCGTACCTCAACTGCGCCTACATGTCGCCGCTGCTGCAGCGGGCGGTAGCGCTGGCGGCCGAGGGCGTAGCCCGCAAGGCGCGGCCCTGGACGATCGGCGCCGACGACTTCTTCACCGAGAGCGAGCGCGCCCGCGCGCTCTTCGCGGCGCTGCTCGGCGCGAGCGTCGACGACATCGCGCTGGTGCCGGCGGCGAGCTACGGGGTCGCGGTCGCGGCGGCGAACCTGCCGCTCGGCGCAGGCCAGCGGATCCTGATGCTGGCCGAGCAGTTCCCGTCCAACGTCTACAGCTGGCGCGAGCTGGCGCGGCGCAACGGCGGCGAGATCGTCACCATCGCGCGGCCGCCGGACGGCGACTGGAGCGCTGCGATCCTCGCCCGGCTCGACGAGCGGGTCGCGATCACCGCCCTGCCGCACTGCCACTGGACCGACGGCGGCCTGGTCGACCTGGTCAGCATCGCCGTGCGCTGTCGCGAGGTCGGCAGCGCGCTCGTGATCGACGCGACGCAGTCGCTGGGTGCCCTGCCGCTGGACCTCGCCGGGGTGCGGCCGGATTTTCTGGCCTGCGCCGGCTACAAATGGCTGCTCGGGCCGTACAGCATCGGCTATCTCTACGTCGCGCCTCAGTGGCAGGAGGGACAACCGCTCGAGCACAACTGGATCGCGCGTACCCGCAGCGAGGATTTCGCCGGGCTCGTCGACTACCAGGACCGCTATCAGCCCGGCGCGCGCCGCTTCGACGTCGGCGAGCGTGCCAATTTCGGGCTGATGCCGGCGGCCATCGCCGGGCTCGAGCAGCTGCTGCGCTGGGGCCAGCCGGCGATCATCGCGACGCTGGCGGCGCGCACCGCGGAGATCGGGGCGCGCGCCGCCGGGCTCGGCCTGAGCACGCTGCCGGCACCGCTGCGGGCGGGGCATTTTCTGGGGCTGCGCTTCCCAGGCGGCGCGCCGGCCGGCCTGCCGGAGCGGCTGGCCGACGAGCGCGTCCATGTCAGCCTGCGCGGCGATTCGCTGCGCGTGACGCCGCATCTCTACAACAACGATGCCGACGTCGACCGGCTGTTCGGCGTGCTCGAGCGGGCGATCTAGCTCGGCGCCTCAGCCCGCGAAGCGCTCGGCCTCGTAGCCGGCAAGCCGCGCCACCAGCCCCACGACTGAGCGCGGCTGGACCAGATAGCTCGCCGCGTCGACGCCGGGCGCCTCGTGCCAGTCGAGAAAATCCTCGGGTGCGGCACGTGCCGTATCGAGGATCCGGCGCCAGCCGCCCTGCGCGGCCTCGGGCACCGGCGGCAGACCGAACGCCAGCGGCTCCCAATAGGCGTTCAGGATCACGTGGAACAAACGCGTGCGGCTCAGGCTCTCGATCGTGAACGCGAGCGAGCGCGAGCCATGGCTCCAGTCGGGCTCATCGAGCCGTACGCCGTGCCAGCGGACGTTCGCGTGGCGCAGCAGCTGGTTCAGGGTCAGCGTCCCATCCAGCCTCGTGACGTCGAGGTTCAGGCGATAGCGGATCAGCTGCTTCACGAAGCGGTGCAGATCGCCGTGCCGCTCCAGCAGTCCCCAGTCGAGCCAGCTGATCTCATTGTCCTGGCAGTAGGCGTTGTTGTTGCCGCGCTGCGTGCGGCGCATCTCGTCGCCCATCTGCAGCATCGGCGCGCCGAGGGCGAGCAGGGTCACCGCGAGCAGGTTCCTTGCCTGGCGCGCGCGCAGCGCCTCGATCGCCGGGTCGTCGCTCGGTCCCTCGGCGCCGCAGTTCCAGCTGCGGTTGTCGTCGGTGCCGTCGCGGTTCTCCTCGAGGTTCGCCTCGTTGTGCTTGCCGTTGTACGAGACGAGGTCGTTGAGCGTGAAGCCGTCGTGGGCGGTGATGAAGTTGATCGACGCGTGCGGCCGCCGGCCGTCCTGCTCGTAGAGGTCGGCCGAGCCGGTAAAGCGGTACGCGAAGTCGGCGGGCCTGGCCTGGCCGCGCCAGAAGTCGCGCATCACGTCGCGGTA
>DASUGG010000328.1:0-5500 GCA_036274135.1 Geminicoccaceae bacterium | reverse complement strand
GCTGATCGCCTTCGTCATTCTGCTTTTCTGGTTTGCCTATCGCCAGAACAGGATCGACGAAGAGTGCGGTGTCGACGAGGAATAGGGGGCCAGGACGCCATGGCGACCAGAGGAGGATTCGTCGACAACCTCGGCAAGATCTACGGGATCTATACGGGGGGCTTCGTCGGTTTCGTGATCCTGATGGCCATCCTGGAGCAGCTCGGCGTGCCGGACCGGGCGATCGGCTACATGTTCATCGGCTTCACGATCGCCATCTACGCGATCATCGGCATCGTCTCGCGGACCACCGACATCTCGGAATACTACGTGGCGGGGCGGCGCGTACCGCCGCTCTACAACGGCATGGCCACGGGCGCCGACTGGATGAGCGCCGCCTCGTTCATCAGCATGGCGGGCTCGCTCTACGCACTCGGCTATGACGGCCTCGGTTACGTGCTGGGCTGGACCGGCGGCTACGTGCTGGTGGCGATCCTGCTGGCGCCGTATCTGCGCAAGTTCGGCATCTACACCGTGCCCGATTTCCTGGGCACCCGGTACGAGGGCAACCTGCCGCGGCTGCTCGGGATCATCGTGCTGTTCTGCGCGAGCTTCACCTACATCGTCGCCCAGATCGTGGGCGTCGGCATCATCACCTCGCGCTTCCTGCAGATCCCGTTCGGCGTGGCGGTGTTCGTCGGCCTCGCCGGCATTCTGGTGTGCTCGATGCTGGGGGGCATGCGCGCGGTGACCTGGACGCAGGTCGCGCAGTACATCATCCTGATCATCGCCTACATCCTGCCGGTGGCCATCCTGTCGGCGCAGCTTTATGGCGTGCCGATCCCACAGCTCACCTACGGCCGGGCCCTGCAGCAGATCAGCGCCTTCGAGCAACAGCTCGGCGTGGCCAAGCCGCACGTCGCTCCCTTCCTGAACCTCGACTCGCTCAACTTCTTCGCTCTGATCCTGTGCCTCATGATCGGTACGGCGTCGCTGCCGCACATCCTGATGCGCTACTTCACGACGCCGACGGTGCGTGATGCGCGCAAGTCGGTCGCCTGGTCGCTGTTCTTCATCTTCCTGCTCTACTTCACCGCTCCGGCCTATGCCGCGTTCGCCAAGCTCGAGATCTATCAGAACGTCATCGGCCAGACGATCGCGGATCTGCCGGTGTGGGTGGCGAACTGGGGCACGGTCGGCCTGGTCGGGATATGCGACGCGGCGGATGCGGGTGCCACCCTCGCCAACTGCGTGCGCGCCGGCGTGCCGGTCAACGGCAACGGCGATGGGATCCTGCAGCTCTCGGAGCTCGTCATTCACCCCGATGCGATCGTGCTCGCGACGCCGGAGATCGCTGGGCTGCCCTATGTGATCGCGGGCCTGGTGGCGGCGGGCGGGCTTGCCGCGGCGCTGAGCACGGCGGACGGCCTCCTGCTCGCGATCGCTAACGCCCTCTCGCACGACGTCTACTACCAGATGATCGACCCCAAGGCGTCGACGACGCGCCGCCTGACCGTCGCCCGCGTGCTGCTGGTCGCGGTCGCCGTCGTCGGCGCGTACTCGGCGTCGTTCCAGCCGGCGGTGATTGTGGCCATGGTCGCCTGGGCGTTCTCGCTTGCCGCGGCGGGCCTGTTCGTGCCGCTGGTGCTCGGCATCTGGTGGAAGCGGACGACCAAGGCCGGCGCCTGCGCCGGCATGATCGCCGGTTTCACGATCTGCCTCGTCTATCTGGTCGGCACCCAGTTCTTCGACATGCCTCTGTGGTTCGGGGTGCGCAACATCTCGTCCGCGGTGTTCGGCCTGCCGATCGCGTTCATCGTCACCATCGTGGTAAGTCTGATGACGCCGGCGCCGAGCAAGGAGATGCAGGATCTGGTCGATTCCGTCCGGATCCCGCGCGGCGAGATGCCGGCGCTCGCCGCCAAATCGATCCAGCACGATCCGGCCGTCCGCTTGGGCTGACGCGCGCGGCCGGTTCATCGTTCCCGGGGGGATCCGCCAAGGCGGGTCCCCCTGCCTTGACCCGCTGCCGGACGCGCGATGGAACAGGTCGACAACGCCCTTCTTCGGGAGTTCTGGTACTACTATCTCGTCTATTACTTCATTTACTGGGTGGTGGCGCTGCTTCTGGCGCGGTTCATCCTCAGCCTCTTCGTCCATCCGCAGAGCCTGAACGTGGTCTGGCGCGTTCTCGTCATCGTGACCGAGCCGCCGATGCGCGTGACCGCGCCGCTCACGCCCGCGGCCCTCTCAGGCATCGCTCGGCCGCTCGTCGCGGTGTTCTGGCTCGTCGTGCTTCTGCTTGCCTACTGGCTCCTGCTGCACCAACTTGGTCTGGCACCGGCGCGGACGTTGCTTGACGCGTGAGGGTGGGGTGGACCGGATCCAGGTCGCCGCGGAGATCTCCATCGGCCGCGCCGTCGGCTTCGGCGCGCTCGCGGTCGCAACCGTGGTGATCGGCCTCATCTTCGAGCCGGTGGTGGCGTTCAAGACCGGCGGTGCGCTCACCCTCCTGATGGTCCTCATCCTCCTGCTGAAGGCGCAGCAGGCGCGATCGCGGCCCTACCGGCGGACCGAAGTGTGGCTCATCCTCGACAAGCGGCTCGGGCTTCCCGAGGACCGGGCGCAGCGCATGGTCGGCGAGGTGCTGCACGACACCTACGACCGCTATGCCCGCCGCTGCCTCGTCGTCGCGGTCGGCCTCTGGCTGCTCGGCCTCGCTTTTCAGCTGCTCGTCTGACGCGGCGCGGGCGGCGCTCAGCGCCCTCGTCGCCGCGGAACTTGCTCCTGGTGCCGACGTTCTCGCTCGCACTGCCGGCGATGACGCCGGCTCGACAACAGGAGCACCAGCATGACTTTCAAACACCTACTGGCGGGCGCCGCGGCGGTCGCGCTGACGGCGGCGCCGCCGGCGCTGGCGCAGGACACCCAGCAGCCGCAGGCTCAGGAGAGCCAGCAGCCGCAGACGCAGGAGATGCAGCAGCCGCAGGCCCAGCAGCCGCAGATGCAGGAGATGCAGCAGCCGGAGGCCCAGCAGTCACAGGGCCAAGCTGGGCAGCCGCAGGGCCAGGGCGAGCAGGCGCAGCTCGCGGAAGCCGACATGGACTTCGCCAAGGAGGCCGCGCAGGGCGGCCTGATGGAAGTCCGTCTCGGCGAGCTCGCGCAGCAGCAGGCCAAGGCGCAGTCGGTGAAGGATTTCGGCCAGCGCATGGTCGAGGATCACGGCAAGGCGAACGACAAGCTGAAGCAGATCGCCGAGCAGAAGGGCATCGAGTTGCCGCAGGACCTGCCCGAGGACGCGAAGGCGACCTACGACGAGCTGCAGCAGAAGTCCGGCGCCGAGTTCGACCAGGCGTACATGGACGAGATGGTCAGCGATCACGAGAAGGACGTCGCCGCGTTCGAGGACTATGTCGAGAATGGCCAGGACGCGGAGCTGCAGAGCTTCGCCGAGGAGACCTTGCCGACCCTGAAAGAGCATCTTGAGCAGGCGACGCAGACCCAGGAGCAGGTCGCCGCTGCAGGCGGGCAGGAGCAGCCGGCCACGGCTGCGGCGAGCGGGCAGCAGGGCGACGCGCAGCAGCCGGGCGGCACAGATCAGGAGGGCTGGGTCAGCATCGGCGAGGTGCTGGGCTCCAGCGTGGTCAACCAGCAGGGCGAGGAGGTCGGCGAGATCGAGGACGTCGTGATGAAGGATGATGCCTACTACGCTGTACTGTCGGTCGGCGGCTTCCTCGGGCTCGGCGATAAGAACGTCGCGGTGCCGCTCGACCAGCTGAAGCTTGGCGAGGACGAGGCCTACCTGATGTCTGCCCAGACGGAGGAGGAGCTGAAAGGCATGCCCGAGTACGACGCGACCCAGTACCAACCGGCGCCCAAGTAACCGGCGCGCCCACGGCATTGGCGACGGGCCGGGAAGAGTCTTCCCGGCCCTTTTCGCTTGAGCGCCTTCGCCTCGGCCCGTTCACAACCCAGGCCCCATGAGCGCGTTCGGCAGCCACAGCGCGATCTGCGGGAAGATGGAGAGCAGCACGATTCCCAGCACCATGCACAGCACGAAGGGCAGGGCGCCCCACAGGATCGTGGGCAGCGGCACGTCCGGCGCGATGCCGTTGATAACGTAGAGATTGAGGCCGACCGGCGGGGTGATCAGGCCAATCTCCATGTTGATGGTCAGGATGACGCCGAACCAGATCGCATCGAATCCCAGCCCTTCGATGATCGGCAGCAGGGTCGGCGCGGTCATCAGGATGATCGCGACCGGCGGCAGGAAGCAACCGGCGACCAGCAGGAACAGGTTGATCCAGGCCATCACCAGCCAGCGGTTCACCTCGAGCTCGGCGATCGCCATGGCGAGTGTCTGGGTGATGAATAGGGTCGACATCATGTAGGCGAACAGATCGGCCGCGGCGATGATCATCATGATCATAACCGCCTCGCGCATCGCCTCGCGCGAGATGCCCCAGAGGTCCGCCGGCCGGCGCAGCTGGTAGACCAGCATCACCAGTAGCAGGCAGAACAGCGCGCCGACGCCGGCGGCCTCCGACGGCGTGGCGATGCCGCCGTAGAGCACGTAGAGCACGGCCGCGATGATCAGGAGGAACGGGCCGACCTTCGGCAGCATCTCGAGCTTCTGGCGGAGCGTGTAGCGGAGGTCGGGCGCGATCGCCTGCTGGCCGCCGCGCCAGGTGGCGAAGATGCCCCAGGCAATGAACAGCGCCGTCAGCATGAAGCCCGGCATGAAGCCCGCCGCGAACAACCGTCCGATCGAGGTCTCGGTGGCGATGCCGTAGATGATCAGCGTGATCGAGGGCGGGATCAGGATGCCGAGCGTGCCCCCGGCGCAGATCGAGCCGGTCGCAACAGACGCGGGGTAGCCCCGCTTGCGCATCTCCGGCACGCCCATCTTGCCGATCGCGGCGCAGGTCGCGGGCGAGGAGCCGCAGAGCGCTGCGAAGATCGCGCAGGCGCCGAGGTTCGAGGCCAGCAGCCCGCCCGGCACGCGGTACAGCCAGCGGTCCAGCGCCTCGTACAGATCGGCCCCGGCGCGCGAGCTCGCGATCGCGCCGCCCATCAGGATGAACATCGGGATCGACAGCAGCGCGAAGCTGTCGAGCGCGCCATAGAAGATGTCGGGCACGAAGCTCAGCGCATGCAGCCCGTCGGACCAGACCAGAAAGCCCATGGCGACGATGCCGAGCGAGAACGCGACCGGGGCGCCGGTCAGCAGCACGGCGATCGTGACGGCGGCGACGAGGAGGCCGAGTTGGAGCTCGCTCACGTCGGCGCGCCGCCGCCGGAGGGCGCCTGGCGCCCGGTCAGGAGCGCCAGGATGTCCGCCACGTACTGCAGCGCCATGAGGCCCATGCCGAGGGGCACGGCGAAGTAGGGAATCCACAGCGGCGGCCGCCAAACCGTCTCGGCGTGCCAGTCTTCGACCCAGGCCTGGAGCCAGAACCAGAACCCGTACCAGACCAGGATCAGGCAGAAGGCCAGCGAGATCAGCGCGGCGAGCAGAGCG
>DASUGG010000327.1:0-4211 GCA_036274135.1 Geminicoccaceae bacterium | reverse complement strand
GGTCCTGCTTCTCCAGCGCCGCGCTGGCATCGAGCAGGAGCAGGGCAATTTCGGTCCGGCGCAGCGCCGCCAGCGCCGCCTTACCCGACATCCGCTCCAGGCTGCCCTGCGCCACCCTCGCCTTGCGGCGCAGGCCGGCGGTGTCGACCAGCTCGATCTCGCGGTCGCGCCAGCGCCAGCGGATCGCGACGGCGTCGCGGGTCAGCCCCGGCTCGGGGCCGGTGAGCAGCCGCTCCTGCTCGATCAGCCGGTTGATCAGCGAGGATTTGCCGACGTTCGGCCGGCCGACGACCGCAAGCCGCAGCGGCGGCGACCCGCGCTCGACGGCGGGTTCGCTCTCCTCGACCGCCGCCATCAGCGCCTCGGCGAGATCGGCGAGGCCCTCGCCCTGCTGCGCCGAGATCGGCACCGGCGGGCCCAGGCCCAGCGCCCAGGCCTCGGTCGCGAAGCTCGCCGCGGCGAGCCCCTCGCATTTGTTGGCGACCAGAATCACCGGCTTGTCCTGGCGGCGCAGCCAGCCGGCGACGTGGCGGTCGAGCGCGGTGAGGCCGCTCTTGGCGTCGATCAGCATCATCGCCAGGTCGGCCTCGGCCAGCGCGCTCTGGGTCTGGCGGCGCAGGCGGCCCTCGAGGCTCTGCTCGTCGCCCTCGACGACGCCCGCGGTATCGATCGCGCGAAAGCTCAGCGGCCCGATCCGGGCAGCCCCCTCGATCCGGTCGCGGGTAAGGCCCGGCGTCGCGTCGACCAGCGCCTGGTCGCGCCCCACCAGCCGGTTGAACAGCGTCGACTTGCCGACGTTCGGCCGGCCGACGATCGCGATCGTGAACGACATCTGAGCGTCATGCGCCGGCGCCTCAGCGATACGCCAGCAGCTCCGCGTCCTCGGTCAGGAAATAAACGGTGCCGTCGGCCGCGACGGGCGGGATCAGCACCGGCGCGGGCAGATCGATGCGGCCGAGGATCTCGCCGTTGTAGGGCGAGACGCTCAGCGCCTGGCCGCTCGAGCCGGCGAGCAGGAGACGATCGCCCACCAGGATCGGCCCGCTCCAGGTGATCGGGTCGGAGCCCGGATCGTCCGGGTCCTTCAGGCGCGGCAGCGGGGCGACCCAGCGCACCCGGCCGTTGTCGCGCAGCAGGCAGACGATCTCGCCGCGCGTCGACAGGAGATAGATGAAGTCGCCCGCGAGCCACGGCGTCTGGGTGCTCGCGAGATCGATGTCCCAGGAGCGGATGCCGCGCAGCAGATCGATCGATGCCATCTGGCCGCCATAGCTCGCGACGTAGACGCTGCTGTCGGCGATCACGGGCATGCCGTCGATGTCGTTGATCTCGGCGAGCCCCTGCGTACGGCGCGGCCGCTGCACGGTGTCGTTCCACAGCGGCCGGCCGTTGTCGAGGCGCAGCGCATAGACCTCGGCCGACGAGTAGGGGACGACCACGACGCTGTTGCCGACCGCCGGACTGGGGCCGCCGAGCAGCCCGGCGCCCTCGAAGAAGCCGGTGTGGCGCCACAACGGCTGACCGGTCGCGCCGTCCAGGGCATAGAGCTGGTTGTCGGCGGTGAGCACGAGCAGGCGCCCGTCGGCCACGGTCGGGGCGGCGCGCAGCGGCAACAGCAGCGACTGATGCCAGGCCTCGGTGCCCGTCGACGCGTTCAGCCCTACCACCGTGCCCGAGCTCAGGGTCGCGAACAGCCAGCCGCCGTCATAGGCGAGCCCGCCGCCGATCTCGACCTCGTCGGCCAGGTCCGCGGGCTCGTAGCGCCATACCAGATTGCCGTTGCGCGTGTCGAAGGCGGTGACCGTGCCTTCCGCGTCCATCGTGTAGACGCGCCCTTCCGCCACCACGGGACGCGCGAGCAGCTGGCCGCTGCCGGCCGAGCCCGCGCCGATGTCGGCGCTCCATGCCAGGCGCAGATCGTCATTGGCGGCGAGATGGTGAAAGGCGTGGCTGGACAGCCCGCCGCTCTGCGGCCAGCTGGCATTGCGCTCCGGCGGCGGCAGCCGGATCGGCAGATCGGCGAGGCCGGGATCTGCCGTCACCTCGCGCTCGAGGAGCATCACCGGGATCCGCTCGCCCGGCAAAGGCGGGTCTTCGCTGCCGCCGAACCAGGAACCGGCGGAGCAGCCGGCCAGCAGCAGGGCGAAGGCGACGACCAGCGGGCGGGGATTCACCGCGGCGTCGCCTCCGCCTCCTGCGCCGGATCGGCGCCGGGCGCAGCCGCGGTGCCGGCCGGACCGGCATCCGGCGAGCCACCGAGGGAGGCCAGGATCTCGGCCGCGCGCCGACTGAGGTCGGGCGGCGTGCGCGGATCGTCGACCAGGCTCGCGAAGGTCTTGCGCGCGGCCTCCTTGTCGCCGGCGCGCAGCTGCGCGAGCGCGACCAGCTCGAGCGCGCTGTAGCGCCACGGATTGTCCGCCGCCGTCAGCCGCTCGAGCTGACCTTCCAGGTCGTCCGAGTCCGCCTCGCCGAACTTCTGCTGCGCCGCCAGGAGTTCGCCGAGATCGCGGTAGACCGAGCCCGCGCCCTGGTCCGCCGCGAGCTGATCGAGCAGCTTCAGCTTGCCTGCCGTATCGCCGGCCTCGCCCAGCGCCTGCGCCGCCTGCAGACGGGACAGCACGGCATAGCCGCTGTCGGCATCCTGGGCCAGCGCCCCGAACGCCTCGGCGGCCTCGGCCGGGCGGTCCTGCCGCAGGAGCTCGACCGCCGCCATGTAGCGCTCCGCCTCGGCCTGGCGCCGGTTGTCGTGCCAGGCGCGCCAGCCGACGCCGGCGGCTGTGCCGACGAGCACGGCGAGCACCGCGCCGACCAGGTAGTGGCCGTAATGGCTCCAAAGCTTCAGCCAGCGATCCTGGCGAATCGCCTCGTCGACCTCGCGCATGAAGTCGTCGGCGTGGCCCGAACTTCGTCCGCGCATCGCGGGACCATCCTCTTCGCTTTGCGGCGCCGTCGCTGCCCTGAACGCCGTCCGCTACCCTGAACGGGCTCGAGCGATGGCTGGACCGGCGCACGGCACTGCTACCTATGGGAGCGATCGCCGTTTGGCAAGTGCATCGCGGGACACTATAGAGCAGGGGAGTTTCCACCGAGGGGTTATGGCGATGCCCCGACTGTTCGTGGCGCTCGACCTGCCCGAGGACATCAAGCGCTCGCTCGAGCCTCTGGGCCGGGGGCTGGGCGACGTGCGCTGGCTGGATGCCGCGCAGCAGCACCTGACGTTGCGCTTTCTCGGCCAGCTCGACAATGGCGGCGCCCGCGAGGTGGCGGACGCGCTGGCCCTGGTCCCCGGCGTGCCGTTCGACCTGCGCCTGAAGGGGCTCGGCCATTTTCCGCTGCGCGGCGAGCCGCGCGTGCTGTGGGTCGGGGTCGAGAAGTCGCTGGAGCTGCAGCGCCTCAAGCGGCGCATCGATCGCGTGCTCGACCAGGCCGGGCTGGCGCCGGACGCGCGCAAGTTCGCGCCGCACGTCACGATCGGCCGGATCCGCGGGCCGCTGTCGTCCACCCGGCTCGGCAGCTATCTGATGCGCCACAGCCTGTATCGCAGCGAGCCGTTCCCCGTCAGCAGCTTCCATCTCTACTCCAGCTGGCCGCGCCCGGAAGGCGCCGAGCATCAGATCGAGGCCAGCTACGAGCTGCTGCCCGGGCTCGAGGACTAGCTACAGGCTGAGCAGGAAGCGCACCGACACCAGCATCAGGAAGGTCGCGAAGGCGAGCTCGAGCTTGCGCCGCGAGATGCCGTGCGCGATGCGCACGCCGAGCGGCGCCGCCAGCACGCTGGTCGGCATGATCAGCAGCGCGCCGAGCAGGCTGACATAACCCAGCGAGCCCGGCGGCAGGCCGGCGACGCGCCAGCCGGCCCAGGCGAAGCCGAGCGCGCCGGGGATCGCGATCAGCGGCCCGAAGCCGGACGAGGTCGCCACCGCGTTCTGGATCGGGCGGCCGTAGAGCGTCATCATGGTCGTGATGAACACCCCGCCGCCGATGCTCATCAGGGTCGACACCAGACCGACGAAGCCGCCGTACAGCATACGGAACGGATTGCCGGGGATCGCGTCGCCGAGCTGCCAGCCTCGCTGTCCCAAGTAGAGGCGGATGCCCATCAAGGTCGCCGCCACCACCCAGATCGCCTTCATCACCGCATCGTCGGCATAGCGCGCCAGGGCGGCGCCGATGCAGACCCCGGCGATCACCGGCAGGGCCATGCTCTTCAG
>DASUGG010000326.1:0-3890 GCA_036274135.1 Geminicoccaceae bacterium | reverse complement strand
CGCGCAGCTTCGAGCTGAGCCCGATGAGCGAGGACAACGTCGCGAAGGTGCTGCGTTTCGTCGGCGAGATGTCGGCGGACGGCGGCGGCGACGATCCGGAGGCGGTGGACGAGGCGCTGCTCGTCGCGACCGCGATGGACTGGCGCGCCGACGCGCAGGGCCGGATCAGCGTGATCGGCGACGCGCCGGCGCGGCCTTCCGGCCGAGGCCGGGCGCTGGCGCTGGCCGAGCAGTTCCGTGCCTCGGCGCCGGACCGGGCGCTGCCCCGCACGGTGTCGGCGATCTATACCGGCCCGCCCTCCGCGGCGCAGGCCTTCTTCGAGCAACTCGCCCGCGCCGGCGGCGGCGACTTCAGCGCCTATCAGGGGCAGATCATCGAGGACGTGCTGCTGTCGGTGCTGCGCGAGCCGGCCGGGCAGGCCATGCGATGACGTCGTTCGAGCGCGGCGGAGCGGAACTCGAGGGAGGCTGGGTGCTGACCGGCAGCCGCGGCGACGGCGCGCCGATCAGGCTCGTGTTCGGCGAGACCGAGCTGTCGCGCGCCTATCTCGGCCTCACGGTCGGCCGGCATGCGGCGCTGTGCGACCGGGTGATCGACGATCCCGGCATCTCGCGGCGGCATTTGCGCGTCGGCACGGCGAAGGGCCGTCTGTTCGCCGAGGATCTCAACAGCCTGAACGGCACCTTGCTGGACGGCGAGGAGATCCCGCCGTTCCAGCCGGCGCCGCTGAGCCCGGCGCAGGTCCTGATCCTCGGCCAAGTCGTGCTGACCGTCGCGCGGCTGGCCGACGAGGCGGCCTGATGCGCCGCCCGAGCCGCGAGATCACGCTCTTCTCGCTCTCCGCGCTCGATGTGCTGGCCATGTCCGCGGGCGTCTTCGTGCTGCTGCTGATCATGCTGATGCCTTACCATCGCCGGGTCCTGGACGCGCATGCCGCGCTCGAGGCTGCGCGCTTCGCCGAGACGGAAACCAGGGCGCGGGTGCAGACGCTGGAGCAGCAGGGCAGCCTCCATCGCGCCGATGCGGAGGCGGCCGAAGCCGAGGCGGCGGCGCTGCTGGCGCAGGCGGCGAGCCTGCGGGCGGCGACCGCCGAGCGCCGCAGGGAGGAGCAGCGCAGCGCGGCCGCATCCGACGGCGAAGGCAACGTGGTCGCGCCGGTGATCGGGGCCATCGACCTGATCTTCGTGATCGACACGACCGCCAGCATGGAGCCGGTGCTGCGCGAGGTCGCCCATTCCCTGCGCGGCATCGTGCGGATTCTGGAGCGCCTGGTGCCATCGGTGCGCATCGGCGTCGTGGCCTACACCGACCGCGACACCGGCCGGGTGCCGGTGGTCACGCTGCCGCCGACGCCGACCGACGACGGGCTGGCCCGGGTCGTCGCCTTCATCGAGGGACTTTCGGCCTCGACGATCGGCAGCCGCACGGTGGAGGAGGATCTCTATCTGGGGCTCTCGACCGCCATGGCGCTGCCGCTGCGCCCCGAGGCGGTGCAGGCGATCGTCGTGGTCGGCGACGCCGCCGCGCATGCCCACGAGCAGGCGCAGGCGCTGTTCCGCGCCCAGAGCTTCGTCCGCAGCCATCGCAACCGGACGATCTCGACCCTGTTCGTGACCACGCCCTCGTCGCTGCTGCACGGCAACGACGCGCGGGGCTTCTTCGTCGCGCTGGCCAACGCCGGCGGCGGCAGCTTCAACGATCATGCGGGCAGCATGATCGAGGGCGTGCTGCTCTCGGTCTTCGTCGAGTAGCGGGGCGGCCCCGCGGCGGCGAGAAGCTCAGACGAGGCCCGGGCTGCTGCGCGTCGCGGCGACGTTCCGCCGGGTCAGCCACAGGATGCCGCTATAAGCCGCCACCACCACGGTGAGCATCAGCTCGGTGGTCATCGGCCAGATCGCGGCCACCAGGCCGGGGACGCCGGCGATGCCGAGATAGATCACCAGGGACTGGGCCGAGTCCCAGCGCCGCTTGAGGCGGTGGTGCAGATGGTTCCGGTCGCCCAGCATCGGCGAGCGGTCGCGCAGGAGCCGCGTGACCATGACGCGCAGGCAGTCGGCGACCGGCACGAACAGCCACAGCACGACCGTGAGCATCGGCAGCTGGCCGTCGGCCTCATTGAAGCAGTAGATCATCAGCAGGCCGATGGTGGCGCCGATCGAGTAGCTGCCGGCGTCGCCGAGGAACAGGCTGTCGCGCAGATTGAAGGGCAGCAGGATCAGCAGCCCGAGCAGCATGAAGCGCAGATAGAGCTGCAGGGGGTCGGGCGCGTACAGCATCAGGCTGCCGGCCCAGAAGGCCGCCAGGCCGATCACCAGCCCGTTCATGCCGTCGGCCATGTTGATCGCGTTCTGCAGGCCGACCAGGCAGATGATGGTGAAGGGCAGCGCGATGATGCCGAGCCGCACCGCGTGGTCGGGCGCGAGATCGATCGCGGTGAGGAGCAGGTTCGACTGCATCAGCACGAGCGCGCCGCACAGGCTGGCCGAGATGAGGAGGCGGATGCCGGGCGGCACGTGATCGCGGTCGTCGTACCAGCCGAGCAGCAGGAAGCCGAAGCCGGCTGCCGCCAGGATCAGGAAGATCCCGCCGGAGGGGCCGTACCAGACGGCCTCCGCGAGCGCGACCAGGAACAGGGGCACCATGAGCGCGATGCCGCCGACCAGCGGCGTCGGCCGGGCATGGCCGTGGCGGCCGCCGTCGGGATAGTCAATGACGCCGAGAATCCGCCCGAGGGGCGTCGCCAGGCTGCAACAGGTGACGACCGAAAGCCCGAACCATACGATGGAGAACATCATGCCCGGTTTGGAACCTCGCGACCCGAAGCGACATCGTCCTGTTGGCGCCCAAAAACCGTGTCAAGCGCCCCTCAGACCCATCCCTGGCACAGACCAGCTGTTCCGCTGGCTTCACGCTCACCTCGTTGCGCCCTGACCTTGGTGGTCATGTTTGATTGGTTTAAAGTAGCAGTGCAACCGCCGTTCATAGGCGACGAGGATGCTTTGGTCTTAGTCCTCGCTCGCCTCGATGGTCAACCCCTAAATCAAGCTCTTTAGTAAAAAGCAGTTTACCGCGACGACGCCTCTTTAACCGGAAGGATACCCCCGCTGAGCCAGATTGCCCAGACGTTGAGTGGAAATTCATCCAATTCGCCACCAGCGACAGGCCGGCCGGCCGCTTTCGGGCCGTCGGTCGCTAGCAATGTCAGACGCATGCAGGCGGGTACGCGCCGGTCGGATTTTCCGCAGCCGGTTCCCGAGCCGATGTCGAAAGCTTTGCAACACCGCGGATTTTCGTCGTGTTGCGGCGGTTGGCGAGCCTCCCCGGGGCGGGCGCAGCGATGCCGTGCGAGACGTCGCGGCCGATCGCGCCGCAGGCCGCGCGGCCCGGGCGGCGCCGGGCGTGCGGCGGTGCGCAGGCCCTGCACTGCCGGCGGCCCGAGGTTTGTCCTCGACTGTTGCCGGCTCGCAACAATCGAGACGGCGCGCCCGCGCCATCCGCCGACTGCGGCCGATGCGCACTTTGTCTGGTGCGGCTCTCGACGCCGGCGGGCGGCGCGTATATCGAGAGCGGCACACGAGCCCCAGCGGGAGGAGCAGATGCGAACGAGGTTGCGAGAGGTGTGGAGCCGCGGCGAGGTGGCGGTCAACGGCTGGCTGTCGATCCCGAGCACGGTGACCGCCGAGATGGTCGCCAGGCAGGACTACGACACGATCACGATCGATCTGCAGCATGGCCTGATCGACTACCAGACCGCGCTGGCGATGATGCAGGCGGTCGCGGCGGCGAGCGATGCGACGATCGTCGCCCGGCCGCCCTGGCTCGAGCCGGGCATCATCATGAAGCTGCTCGACGCGGGGGCGCTGGGCATCCTCTGCCCGCTGGTCAACAC
>DASUGG010000325.1:0-4280 GCA_036274135.1 Geminicoccaceae bacterium | reverse complement strand
CGTTGTGGCTCGGCGGATTGTGCGAGCCGGTCACCTGCAGGCCGCCGTCGGTCCCGAGATGGTGGACCGCGAAATACATCATCGGCGTCGGGCCGCGGCCGATCGAGCGCACCTCGACGCCGCTGCGGCACAGGCCGTCCGCCAGCGCCTGCGCCAGCTCGGGCGAGCTCAGCCGGCCGTCATAGCCCAGGCAGACCCGCCGCCCGCCGCCCGCCCGCAGCATCGTCGCATAGGCCCGGCCGAGCGCATGCGCGTCGGCGGTCGCGAGGGTCTCGCCAACGATCCCGCGGATGTCGTACTCGCGCAGGATCGTCGGGTCGAAGACATGGCCGGCGGCGCGGCTCATGCGTCCGCCTTCTCCATGTGGTACAGCGGGTTGGCGACCGGCCGGCCGATGCTGCTGTAGCTGAAGCCGGCGGCGATCATCTCGCGCGGCTCGTAGACGTTGCGCAGATCGATCATGATCGGCCGGCGCAGCAGCCGCTTGGCCTGCTCCAGATCGAGCGCGCGGAACACGTTCCACTCGGTCAGGATCACCACCGCGTCGGCATTCTCCATCGCGCCGTAGGCGTCCTCGCACCAGATGACGCCCGGCAGCTCGGCGGCGGCGGCCTTCATGCCTTCGGGGTCGTAGGCCTGGATCACCGCGCCCTCGGCCTGCAGCGCCGGCATGATGACCAGCGCCGGGCTCTCGCGGATGTCGTCGGTGTTGGGCTTGAAGGTCACGCCCAGGATCGCGATGGTCTGGCCGCGCACCGAGCCGCCGCAGGCCTGGACGATGCGCCGCACCATGCTGCGCTTGCGGCCCTCGTTGACCGCGACCACGCTCTCGACGATGCGCTGCGGCACGTTCACTTCCTCGGCGATGCGCAGCAGCGCGGCGGTGTCCTTCGGGAAGCAGGAGCCGCCGTAGCCCGGCCCCGGATGCAGGAACTTGTTGCCGATCCGCCGGTCGAGGCCCAGGCCCTGCGCCACCGCGTGCACGTCGGCGCCGATCTTCTCGCACAGGTCGGCGATCTCGTTGATGAAGGTGACCTTGGTCGCGAGAAAGCTGTTGGTGGCGTACTTGATCAGCTCCGCGGTCTCGATCGAGGTGAACAGGACCGGCGTCTGCGTGAGGTTCAGCGGGCGATACAGGCGATCGAGCACCGCACGCGCGACGGGGCTCTCGACGCCGACCACGATGCGGTCCGGCCGCAGGAAGTCCTCGATCGCCGAGCCCTCGCGCAGGAACTCGGGATTGGAGGCGATCTCGACCGTGAGATCGGGGCGAAGCTTGGCGAACAGCTGCTGCAGCCGGCGGCCGGTGCCGACCGGCACGGTCGACTTGGTGACCACGACGGCGTCGCCGGTCAGGTTGTGCGCGATCTCCTCGGCGGCCGCGAACAGATAGGTGAGATCGGCGTGGCCGTCGCCGCGCCGCGACGGCGTGCCGACCGCGATGAACACCGCCTCGGCGCTGTCCACCGCCTGCCGCATGTCGGTGGTGAAGGTCAGCCGACCGGCGTCGGCGTGGCGCCCGACCATGTCGTCGAGGCCCGGCTCGTAGATCGGGATCGAGCCCTTAAGCAGGCCGTCGATCTTCTTCTGGTTGTTGTCGACCGCGACGACCTCGACGCCGAACTCGGCGAAGCAGGCGGCCGAGACCAGGCCGACATAGCCGGTGCCAATCATTGCGATACGCATGCTGTCTTTCTCCGTCCGGACCGCACGCTGCGTCGCTGGTCCGACTGCCGATAACGCTCCGACTACCGATAACGCTCGAGGATGGTCCGCATGTCGGCGCGCAGGTCGTCGCGGACCGACGCGCAGGCGACGATCGCCTCGAGATAGCCGACCCGCGAGCCGCAATCGAACCGCTGCCCTGCGAACCGCAGGCCGTGGAAGGGGTGCCGATCGATCATGCGCGCCATGGCATCGGTCAGCTGGATCTCGCCGCCGGCGCCCGGCTGCTGGACGTCGAGGTGCTCGAACACCTCCGGCAGCAGGATGTAGCGGCCGATCACCGCGAGGCGCGAGGGCGCATCCGCCGGCTCGGGCTTCTCGACCAGGCCCTTGACGCCGACCAGCCGGCCGTCGTCGCCGCTCGGGTCGAGCACGCCGTAGCGCCGGGTGTGCTCCCGGGGCACCTCCTCCACCGCGACGACGTTGCCGCCGGTTTCGGCGTGCGCGTCGACCATCTGCTTGAGGCAGGGCACGTCGCCGATGATCAGGTCGTCGACCAGCATCACGGCGAACGGCTGGTTGCCGACCAGATGGCGCGCGCACCACACGGCGTGGCCGAGGCCGAGCGGCTCCTGCTGGCGCGTGAAGCTCAGCTCGCCCGGGGTGGGCAGCCATGACGTGATGCTGTCGAGCTCTGCCATCTTGTCCTTCTTGAGCAGGGCGTCGTCGAGCTCGTAGGCACGGTCGAAATGGTCCTCGATGACGTTCTTGCCGCGGCCGGTCACGAAGATGAAGTGCTCGACCCCGGCGGCGCGCGCTTCCTCGAACGCATACTGAATGATCGGTTTGTCGACCACCGGCAACATCTCTTTGGGAATAGCCTTGGTGGCCGGCAGCATGCGGGTGCCGAGCCCCGCGACCGGAAAGACGGCTTTTCGGATCACAGGGTCTCCCCCCGAACGCTCAAACGGTGCATGGAGAGCAACTGCTGACTGCCGGGAAACCGATCACCGCAGGGGCGCCCCCCAGGCTGAACCAACTGCCGCTTGCGAGCACGTCCCGGCCTTCATAGCGTCATGATGGTTAACAATTCAACACGATGCGCCGTTCCAAAGGGGCCCGCGAGGGCTCACGACCGGCCGCGCAGCAGGCGATCCTTGGCCTGGTTCAGCTGCGCCGCCAGGTAGCCCGAGCCGCCGTGGTCGGGGTGCAGCTTGGTCATCAGGCGGCGATGCGCGGCCTTGATCTCGGCCTCGCTCGCCCCCGGCGCCAGCCCGAGGACCGACCAGGCGGTGGCCTCGTCCATCCCGCCGCTCGCCGAGGCGGCGCTCTGGTCGCCTTCCTGCCTGCCGTGCGCCGCGTGGTCGCGCCAGTCGGGCTGACGGCGGTCGAGATAGGTCTCGATCAGCGGCACCGAGCGCGGATCGTCGCGCTGGCAGTCGGCGATCAGGCCGAGCAGCTCGCCGAGGCCCAGCGAGGCGAGGGAGCGCCCGGCGAACCGTCCGCGCAGCACGTCGCCGTCGAGATCGCCGGTGGCGTGGTCCAGCTGCATCTGCAACGTGTCGGTCGTGACCTCGGAGCTGTGCGGCCGGCCGGCGCCGCCGCCGCCGCCGTACATCCCGAAGCCGCCGGCCGGCGCCCGGCGCAGGGCGCGGATCGCCATGACCGTCGCGCCGATCGTGATCAGCGCCAGGCCGAACCTGCCGGCCAACAGCAGCCCCGTGCTGGCGAGCGCGCTGAAGGCCGCGGCGAACGCCCGCACGCCCTGCGCCAGCTGGGCGGGACTGGCGCTGACGAAGTGGCGCGCCAGCAGCGCGAGCCCGATCAGCACGAGGATGCCGATCAGCAGGTAGAGCAGCACGGCGCTACCGGACCTGGCTGGCCAGCAGCCTCACCTGTGCGCCGGAACGCCGGGAGAGGTCGGCGAGCGCGCGCCTGCCGCCGGCGGCATAGGCCGCGACCGCGCCCAAGAGCTCGCGCAGCTGCTGCGGGCTGTCGGAATCGAAGCGGCAATGCGCGCCGCCGGTCAGCCTGGCGATCTGGCGAAAGGCGCGCTCGGCCTCGGGATTGCGCCCCTCCTGGAACAGGAACACCGGCACGCCCAGCATGCCGAGCTGTCCCGCGATCTGGCCGACCTCGTCGAGCACCTCCTCGAAGCAGTCGCCGACGAACACCAGCGCCGCGACGCGCTTGCGCTCGGTCTCCTTGACGGCATGCTGCAGCACGCGGCCGATCTTGGTCTGGCCGGCGAGGCAGAACACGCCGGTCATCAGCCGCACGAGGTCGCTCGGATTGTTGACCCAGCGGCTGGCCCGGCATTCGGCGAAGCCGCGGTAGTAGACCAGCTGCACGTCCAGGCCGCCCAGCGTGGCGGTCTCGAGGAACATCTGGCCCTGCACCTGGCAGGCCCTGTCCCAGGTCGGCTCGCGCGAGGCGGTCGCGTCCATGGCGAAGATCAGGCGCGCCCGCCCGGCGCCGGGGTGCGGCGGCGGAATCCTGGCGACCTGCTCGAGAAAGCCCTCGACCGGGTCGCCCTGGTCACGTCGCGATGGCAGGTCTTTCTCGCTCATGGTCCTGACGTTCGTCTCGGAGCGGCTCCAGAACGCTCATCCTAG